>JAYUBV010000369.1:0-1544 GCA_043740655.1 Pseudomonadota bacterium
CGGAAGCTTCCTGTTCAAGGATGACGAGCGCTTTCTCGGCCGGAAGCGCCTTCTTGTACGGCCGATCCGCGGCGATCAGCGCATCGAAAATGTCGCAGATGGTCATGATGCGCGACTGAACCGGTATGTCCGCGGCCTTAAGCCGTCGCGGATAACCCGTGCCGTCGAGCTTCTCGTGGTGGCAGTAAGCAATCTCGGGGAGATTCGCAAATTCGTTGGTCCAGGGAATCTGCTGCAAGAACTGGAAGGTGCTCGTAACGTGATTTTCCACTTCGAGGCGTTCCGCCGTCGAAAGGGAACCGCGACGAATGCTGAGTGAAAGCACTTCTTCGGGTTCGAGCAGAAACCCCTTTTTCCCGTCCAGCAGGGGCAACTGGATCTTTTGCAACGCCAGTAACGCTTCTGTCTTGTCCGCGTTGACCACGGTGGGTTGGTTAAGCTCCATCACCGTTTTCCAAAAATCTTCAATCTCGCCGCGTTTATCCTTCACGCGTTTTTCCAGCTGGGCCATCGTGAACTGATCCGGCGTTCGGCCGCCTTGCATCAGCTCGCCTAGGTAATCGCGGTACAAAAGAATTTCCGCATCGTGGCTGAAACGATCGAAACGTGTTCGCAAACGGATCTTCTCAACCTCGAACAACTTCGCTTCCTTAAGGAGGAGCGACTCGCGAATACTGACTTTGCCGAAGTCGTGCAGCAACGAGGCGTACTGCAGCTCTTCAATCTGCTTGTCGGTGAAGGTGATTTGGCGAACGTCGGGGGCCTGCGATTCGCTCACGCGACGGGCTAGCTCGACCGAAAGCACGGCCACGCGCTCGGAATGACCCTTCGTGGCCGGATCGCGTTCTTCGATGACCTGCACCGATGCGCGAATAAACCCTTTGAACAGACTGTCGATATTCTGCAGCAGCGCCGATTTCTCGATACTGGCCGCGGCCAGCGCGGCAAAGCTGCGCATCAACGTGGCATCTTCGTTGCTGAACGTCGGCATCTTCGCCAACGCCTTCAAATTCTTCATCGGCCATTTCTGCTTGAACCGCTCTTTGCGGTTGATCAGTTGCAGCACGCCGAGCATTTCACCCTGGGAACTAACCAGCGGCAAGGCCAGGATCGAACGGGTACGGTAGTCGGTCTTGCGATCAAATTCGTTGTCGAAACGGTACGGCGCTTTGGCCGGGAGCGAGTAGGCATCGACGATGCGCACTTCGGCTCCGGTTTGAAACACGTAGGCCGCAATGCCGCCCCCGGCGATGGGCACGATGTCGCGTTCGAAAGAGTATTCCACCGAGTGATTCACGGCGACGGCGAAGAGGGCGGTGCGGGCATCCCGCTTCAAATACAGGGTACCGGCATCACACTCCAACAGCTCCACCGCTTTGGTGGTGATTAACGTTAGAAGGTCGTGCTGATCGGTTGAAGCGATAAGCTGAACCGCAACTTCCTGCAGGGTTTCGTAACCCTTTTGATTCTGCGTGGCCGTAGCGCGTTTGGTCTTTTTCACTTTAGGGTTATCGGCTCCCTCGGCAGAATCCCTTAGCCCTTCC
>JAYUBV010000370.1:0-5305 GCA_043740655.1 Pseudomonadota bacterium
AAAGGGCCAGAATTAGTCTTTAACGACCGGCGCGTTGCTCACCACGCGACCGGAGCCTGCGTAGCGAAGGCGATGATTAGTCGATTCCCAGGCAACCGAATTCGTGTCGCCCTTGGGGCCTTTAGAATAAACCGCGAACCAGCTGCCGAACGCCGGGTCGGTTCCTCGCTCGTAACCGTAGGTAGTTCCGTCTGTCTGGAAGGGATCCACCATGGGGGACGCCAAGAGCGGTGGCGTCGCGTTTACCAAATCAAGGGTGATATTTTCGGGGGAAGCGTTTGCGTGAGCGCGCTGGTAGGCCAGGATCGCATTTTTCAGTGTAGTGAGCGCGTCATCCACCCTGGCAAGGTGACCTTCCGCCTGCTTCGACCGAATATGTGGAAGAATTTTTCCTAGCAAAGTCGTGGCCGTGATCGCTACGAGCATGATCTCGATAAAGGTAAAACAGGTGGTGCGGGGTCGCCGAAGTTTCTTCATAAAAGCACCCCAAATATACCATCGGCCCGCGCTAGCGTTAACGGACGGGGCGGGTAGACTACGGCCATGCCACGTCTTCTCTCCGTCCTGCTCCTCGTGGTGATCCCGTGCGTCGGGTGGGCTGACTTTGCCGCCAATCTCGCGAAGGTGGCTTTTGAAAGGACCAAGTCGAAAGTCACTTACGATCCGGCTTACGTGTCGATCCCCTACCCCAACGGCGACGTCGACCCCTCAAAGGGCGTGTGCACCGACGTGGTGATTCGCGCTTACCGCAAGCTGGGCGTGGATTTGCAAAAGCTTGTGCACGAAGACATGCGCACTAACTTTGTCCGTTACCCGACGAAATTTGGATTGAAGAAACCCGACCGCAATATTGATCACCGACGGGTGCCAAACCTCGAAGTTTTCTTTACCCGTGCGGGAGCCCGTCTCGACGCCACGAGCGATCCGCGGGACTACCGACCGGGAGACTTAGTGACGTGGGAGCTGTCGCCCGGCGTGACCCACATCGGGATCGTATCCGATCAGATGGCGCACTTGCTGACTTCGCGTCACCAAATTATCCACAACATCGGCGCGGGTGACGTGATGGAAGACGTGCTTTTCGAATGGAAGGTCCTCGGCCATTTCCGTTACGGTGGTCCCGTTATTAGCGGCAGGCCTAAACGCTAATCCATCGCGCGGCGCGTTGCGTTTTGAAAACCACGCTTGTATGGTTCGTGCTCACAGGTAGGGGGTTTCCTCAATGCGATTCAGCACGATTGCGATTTCGGTGGCCTTGTTTGTTTCGTCCTTCGCCGCGGGCGGACGGGTCAAAGTCACGAACGATGGTCTTTTAATTGACGATAAAGAAGTGCCTTTTCTGTTCGGCGCAGAGGTTCAGTATTTCCGGGCTCGGGGCGGATCGGGCCGCAACGTTCCGGCTGCCGATGTGCTGGCGCTTTGGAATAAGATGCTCGATCGCGTGGTCGAGGCGGGCATGAACACCGTCACCTTTTACATTCCCTGGGACTTTCATGAGCCGGTGGAAGGCACTTTCGATTTCGACGGCACGCTCGACCAGGACAAAGACGGCAAGCCCGACTATCCCTCGCGCAACCTGAAACTCTTTTTCAAACTATTGGCCGACCGGAAAATTCAGCACGTAATGGTTCGCCCCGGGCCTTACATCAACGCCGAATGGGGACCCGAAGGTTTCGGCGCGGTACCTCGGTGGTTCCTCGACAAGTACCCGGGTTCGCTCAATCAAAATCTGAGCCCGAACAAACCGCGCACGGTGGCTTTCTACGACTCCATTTTTCGTGAGAAGACGGTCACGTGGTTTACCGAGCTACACCGTCAGGTGCTAAAAGATTACATTGGCCCCGGTAAGCCGGCGTCGTTCCTGCAGATCGACAACGAGACCAACTATTTTTGGGACTCGGTTTACGAGCGCGATAGGAAAAAGGAGTCGATTGGGCGATTCCGTGAGTTCATCGCGACGAAGTACCAACACGATCTCGCCCGCGTCAGCCTCGCCTACGGCGCGGCCGTCCTGAACTTCGCCGCAATCGACGCGCCCAAGGGGCCAGGCGATTTAAAATTCCCGCGGCCCGCCTGGCACTATGATTGGTTTCAGTTTCACGACGAGGAAATTCGTGATTACTACGTTTTCCTGCGCCGCACCTGGGAGTCGCTCGGCGTAAACGAGCCGAACGTTTTGTTCACCAGTTGCGATTCGTTCAACGCTTTCGACAACGGTTTGCTTCCGCGCCTGGATTACCGCGGCGAGAATAAGCTGACCTTTAGCACCCTAAACATCTACCCCAAGACGATGGGAAACCTGACGTTGTCCACGCTGAATAATCCGATGAAGGGGGCCCACGACGCCATGCTGATGTCGTCGGCGCACCGCCAGTTCTACGGCGCCGGTGGCGACTGGCTCATGTCGACGGAAACGATGGGGGGTTGGTTCCCCCCCGTTGAGGTCAGCCTCGACGCCCGCGCGCATACGTACGGATCGCTGATCGCGACCGGAGTTAAGGCGCTCATCATTTATTACTTTCACGAGGGTTGGAATTGGGACGGCAAAGAGGGCAATGACGCTCAACTGCACTTCGATGCTCCGCTCGACAAGGACATGAAGGCGCGTCCGGCTTTCGAACTGCTGAAGACGCTCGGCCAACGGCTAAACGCCGGCATGGGCAAGTTCATCGTCTCGGGGCGTGCGAGCCGTTCGCCGATCCTTATCGCGCACGATAGCGAAGCTCAGTACCCGTTACGTGGCATTAACGCGGTGAAGAAGGCATCTTTCGATTCGGGCGCGCTATTCGGACTGCTGCGCGAAGCCGGCTACCTGCCGGAGGTCGCGTACCTTGACCGCATGGGTGACGAGGAGCTGATGAAGTTTAAAGCGATCTTTTGGGATCACCCCGGTTACTTGCCGGAAAAAAGTGAAAGGGCATTGCGCCGGTTCCTCTCGCTGGGTGGCTGGGTGGTGTGGATGGGACAGGGCGAACCGCCTTCCCTGCCGATGGAACATGTGATTCGTCTTGGCCGCAACCCTGCGATCGGGTGGAACGAGGACACCTACCTGTCGCTTAAGAACACCGCCGAAATTTTGGCGCAAATGCGGACCCTGCTGAAAGGCATGGGCATTTCTCCCCGGGTAGAGGTCACCGCTGGTGATGGAAAACCGTTCGTGCACGCCTGGACCCGTGAGACCAAAACGGGAACGCTCGTAGCGATTGAAAACTTCTCGCGCGACCCGCGGAAGATTACCGTGAAGCTGCCGACGAAAGTAGGCAGGACCGTGGCCTGGAAGCGTCTGTGGGGCGGTAAGTCCGACAAGAGCTCGTTCGAGGTGCCGGCCAAAGTGCTGGAGGAAACCGGCGTGCCGCTAGATATCGAAAGGGACTCAATCGAGCTTTGGCAGGTCATGGAAAAATGATTCTAAAATTAGTATTCACGGCCTTATGGCTGTCCTGTCTAGCGTTCGGCACGGCGGAACCGCCGTGTCACAACGACTTTAAGATCGACCTCGCTCGTCGGTCTCTCCGCTATTTTATCCACCACACCCATCCGACCACGGGACTCGTGCGCGATCGCGCACGCAACGGCGAGAAGTCCGGCCTCTCCGAAACGCATATCGCTTCGATCGCGGCTACCGGATTCGGCATGGCAGTGATGGCGAATGCGTCGCTCCGCGGGCTGGTGACGAAAGAACAAGCGGAAGCGTACGTGGGGCGAACGCTTCATTTCGCTAAACGGACCCTATTTCGTCACCGGGGGTGGTTTTACCATTTCGTCGATTGGTCCACCGGGAGCCGCGTCGGAAGGTCGGAGGTATCGACGATGGACACGACCCTATTTTTGACCGGCGCCCTCTACGCCGCCCACGCGCTTCAGAGTGTGCCGCTCGTGGCGCTGGCGGAAGAGCTGTACCGCACGACCGAATTCTTGCCGATGCTCACCGACGCCGGCACCAAGCCCAAGAAGCTTAGCCTCTCCATGGGGTGGACCCCCGAAACGGGTTACCTACCGTGGCAATGGGATCGGTACGCCGAACACCTGGTGATGATCGTGCTGGGGCTCGGGCATCCGACGCAACCGTTGCCGAAACAGGCGTGGCTCAATTGGAAACGCAAGGAGGCTCCGTACGGCGATGGAAAAATTTTGGGTAACGAACTGTCCCTGTTCGTGCACCAGTACTCGCACCTGTATTTCGATTTTCGAAGAATCGCCACACCGAAGCGGGACCTCTTCCAGAATTCGAAGCTCGCCACCGTGAGCAGCAAAGAGTTTTGCGCGAAGCATTCGGGTAAGTTCCCGACCTACGCCGCCGGTTTTTGGGGGCTGAGTGCGAGCGACGGGCCCTCCGGCTACGCGGCCTTTGCCCCGGAGTCTCACAACGGCACGGTTTGTCCCGGCTGCGTGGGCGGCTCCGCGATGTTCGATGCCTGCCCGATTTTGAAAGATCTCGAAACGTGGGCGAACGGCGACCACGGCTCGAAAATTTACGGCCGCTACGGCTTTGCCGATGGCTTCAACCTGTCCCCAATGTGGTACAGCCCCGATGCTTTAGGCATCACCGTGGGGGCGCTCTACTTGTCGCTTGCTAATACCGATGAGAAAACCGCGGTGTGGAACGTGTTTCACAAAATCCCTGCGATCGAAGTCGGCCTCGCCAAGATAATCAAAAAAAGGGAAGAGCTTACTCCTTAAACTGACCGCGAATCAGCGTAGTTCTCTGGCTTTACTTTCGCGGCGGGGTTTGGCTTAACGTTTCGCATGACGCAACATTTACGTTCGATCGCGTACCTCGAGGGCACTTCGCTATTACTTCTATTTTTCGTAGCAATGCCGCTGAAGTACGTCTGGGGCCACCCCGAGTTTGTGAAGGTCGTGGGATCGGTCCACGGTTTTCTCTTCGTGCTCTTCGCAATGACTCTTTATGGATCAACAGAGGAACGTGGTTGGAGCAATAGCGTCATTGTGCTTGGTCTAATCGCGGCCAGCCTACCGTTCGGCAATTTCTGGTTCGACCGCCGCTATCTCGCCGGAAGGACACCGCGTTAGTCACCTTGACTCCGGCTGGCACGTCTTAAGCAGGGTAGTTATAGGCTAAGTGTCTATTCCTAAGGAGGACCCATTATGCAAAGACCCGTTCAAATCACCTACCGTGGGATGACCGCATCCCCCGCCGTGGACGATGCCATTCAGAAGCGTGCGGATAAATTAGAGCAGCTGGAGTTGGGAGTGACCGCAGTCGATGTGGTTGTTTCCATGCCTAGCCACCACCACCGCAAAGGAAATTTCATTCACGTGCGGGTTGACCTCGAAGTGCACG
>JAYUBV010000371.1:0-5298 GCA_043740655.1 Pseudomonadota bacterium
ACAACAAAGACATTTCCTACTTCTTTCCCAACTCCGATACGGGGGTGGCCAAGGCCTACCCCGTGGGAAACTCCGGCGACGTGACGATCAACGCGGACACGGGGAAAATCGAGATTACCCCCAAGCTTTACAACGATTCCGTCAGTCTCTTCTGCCCGCGCGACTCCAATCCGTGTAGCGGGGCCGACTTTTGCGATACCTTCACGGCCGCAGAAGGCAGTTACATTGCCGGCCACGTACCCGATATCGGCGGTACGGGTTGGACCGTCGGCGGCTTCCCAAATAACCCCGAGATTCGAGGGGGGCGGGCCAACATCACGTCCTTGGGCGGTCAAATAGCATACTTCCTCAACGATTTCGTCTCCCGCGATGCCGTCCTAACTACCCAGGTTGTGCTCGGCAGCTATGGCCTTAGCTCTTCGGACGTGTCGCTAGTGGGCCGGTGGAGCGACGTGAGCAATTTCGTTGAGGCGCACGTAACTCGCTCGGGCCCGGAATGTACTCTCGCCATCGTCGAAAACATCGCCGGCACGGGCTACAAGCAAGCCGAGAGCCCGCCCTTCGCCTGCGATGCCAGTGCGACGGCCTCCTTTCAGTTATTCATGCGGAACCTCCAATTATCCGCCAACTACAACGGCACGACCGTATCCTATGCCAGCGGAAGTGGGTTGCTGTTCGGAACTAAAATTGGCTACCTGACCCGGGCGAACGGAAGCCCGGCCACGACCACCTACGCCGATAATTTGGTCGTCCAACGTACCGCGCGGGCAAGGGACGAACAAAAAGGGTACGCTGACGAGTGATACACTTGCCGCCGCTCATCCGTGACCTAGCCGTCATCCTGGCGACCGCCGGAATCGTAACCCTCATCTTTAAGCGTATTCGTCAGCCAGTGGTGCTTGGTTACCTCGTAGCCGGCATGATTGTGGGGCCGCATACGCCGCCGTTTCCGCTGGTAAACGATCTGCCCAATATTCAGACCTGGGCCGAGCTCGGGGTTATCTTCCTGATGTTTTCGCTGGGACTCGAATTTACGTTCCGCAAGCTGGCCCGCATTGGCCGACCCGCGCTCATCACCGCCGTGGTGGGAGTCGGCGGCATGTTCGGGTTCGGCTACGCCACCGGTAAGGGGCTCGGGTGGAACTATCACGACAGCCTATTTCTAGGCGGCATCATTTCAATTTCATCCACGACGATCATTCTCAAGGCCTTTGAAGCGGCCAGTCTCAAAAACCGCGGCTTCGCCCAACTCGTAATGGGCGTGCTGATCGTAGAAGACCTCTTCGCGATCCTCATGATCGTGGCGTTCACGACCCTAATGGGCTCCGGATCGTTTTCCGGCGGCGAGCTAATGTTTGCGGGGCTAAAACTGACGATGATCGTGGGGTCGTGGATCATCGTAGGGTATTTCTTCATCCCCGTCTTTTTCCACCGCATGGCCGAGCACTTTGACGACGAAACGTTGACCGTGTTTGCGGTAGGACTTTGCCTAATGCTGGTCTTCCTCTCGGTACACTTCGGCTACTCCCCGGCGTTGGGCGCTTTCATCATGGGCTCGATCTTGGCCGAATCGCGCGCATCGCAGCGGATTGAAGTGTTGGTGCGGCCACTGCGCGATCTATTCGCGGCCGTTTTCTTTGTCTCCGTCGGTATGTTGATGGATTTAAAATCGATGCACGCCCACGCGGGACCGATCGCCGTCATCACCCTGGTCGTAGTCATGGGCAACATCATCGTGATCACCGCGGGTGCTTTACTGGCGGGCCAGTCAATCCGCCGATCGATTCAGGTGGGCTTGAGTCTGGCGCAAATCGGCGAGTTTTCTTTCATCCTGGCGGCCCTCGGCGTGGCGCTTAAATCGACCAGTGACTTTTTGTACCCCACCGCGGTTTCAGTTTGCGTGGTGACGTCGTTTACCTCGCCGTATCTCATCCGCTGGTCGGGCCCCATCGCCCGTTGGGTGGAGGCTCATTTACCGAAGCGGATAATCGCACAGCACCAAAAGTACATGACCTCCGTCACCCAAATCGCGCAGCTGAGCGACGCGCGTTTAAGCTTCCGCAAAGGGATTCTGCGGTTTCTTATGAACGCCATTCTTGTCTCGGCGCTGTTCCTATCGGTGGCCGAGTACGGTCGGCCGCAGGCGGAAGCGGTTATCGCCAACCGCGATCTACTCAACATCCTCACGTGGCTGGCTTCTATCTTCGTTAGCGCCCCGTTCATCTGGGGCATGTTCATGGCGTTTCGCACACGCGCGGAAAGCAAAACGGAGGCCGGGGATCCGTTGCTCATCTTCATTGGCAACCTTGGCACCATCGCGCTGGTCGGCGTACTGAGCGATCGCATCTTGACCACTAAGATCAGCCTACTGCTGACCGTGGTTTGGGCGGGCATGGCATTCTTCCTCTTTTACCGCCGCCTCGAAAATTCTTACCGCTGGTTCGAACGTAAGTTTCTGTCCAACTTGAGTGGAGAAGCCGAAAGCTCGGGCAACGTCCACGCGCTGGCTCCGTGGGACCTGCAGTTATCGCGGCTGAAAGTCCCGGCTAATTCCAGGCTAGCGGGACTCACCCTGAAAAACGCCCAGGTTCGGCGCCAGTTTGGTCTGAACGTGGTCATCATTCAGCGCGGGAGCCAAGTCATCACGCCGCCGTCGCCCGACGATCGTCTCTTCCCCGGCGACGAACTGTTACTTTTAGCGACAGAAGACAAGGTAGATGACTTCCAACGGGCGCTCGACGAGGCCTCGCAGCCCGTCAAAACCGCGCGGAACCTATCGGATTACGCCCTGAAGAGGCTCGTGATTACCGATGACTCACCGCTATTGGGGAAAACTCTCGCTAGCGCCCAGATCCGCGCCCAGCTTAAGGGACTAGTGGTCGGGCTAGAACGCGGCACCGAACGATCGACCAACCCACCGCCCGAGACCGAGCTAAAGGTCGACGACTGCCTGTGGATTTTGGGCGAAACGCCCTGATCAGGCCATAGGAACCATTTCGGGCGCAGTTCCAGAATGGCCCCATGGAATTTGTCTTTTCCCCTCTCCCCCAGCCTCATCGTCGCCCAAAAGCATTGGCACCGCGCTTGCATTTGCCTTTAGTCACTTGGGTTTGTAACGAATGAGGAATGAACAGATGAAAACAACGGCAGTTTTGATTTCGGTCGCAGTGATGACGGCGGGGTTGGTGGCCGGTGCCGAACCGTACCGCAGCCTAGAAAAGGCGCAGACGCTCAACTGCGTCTCCGAATCCGGCCGCACCGCGGTTAACGTGGATAAAGTCGGTGCTTACTTTGAAGTCACCACGATTCAGGACGGCAGTCTCGTTCTCAACGATCGGGTGCGCACCACGCTGCGGATTCAGGAATCGTTTCCTGCGACCTATATTTACTCGGGCCGCACGACCCGAAAAGTTTATTTCAGCGCTGGCCAGTCGACGAGTAACCTCGAAGACCGGAATAGCTTCAGCCCGGTGAAGGGCACCGTCACCTACACCAAAGACGGACTTATCTTTAACACTTCGGTCACCTGTGAGGTGATTGAGTAATTTCCCGCCCCAATATCCCACCTTAAAATCTTCAAAGCGGGGACTGGCTCACAGCTAGTCCCCCTTTTCATTTTTCCATTTACGTTCGGGCGATTACTGAAGCGTTTGGGCGACGGCCTGCATGCGTTCGAATGCACGCAATAGGTTTTCGCCCAGGATCTTTTTGATCTCCCCGGCGGAGTGACCGCGACGAAGCAGCTCTTCCGTAATCGCCGGATACTTGGACACGTCTTCTAGCCCCTCGGGCATGTAGGGGACACCGTCAAAATCCGAACCCAACCCCACGTGATCCACGCCGGCCACCTGAATGATGTGTTCCAGGTGGTCCACCACGGTGCCGACATCGGCCCGTGGGAAGCGGTTGTCATCGAGGAAGCCATTCCACATGTCCAAGTCGTGGTCGTGGACCATGCCGATGAAACCGGGCAGGCCCATCAGCTCGGCCGTCCGTTCCGCACCCGCATAATGGGTAAGCCGCCGCTCATCGCGCCCGATAAAGGCCGGAAAGAAGTTTACCATCACGACGCCACCATTTTGGGCGACCAACTTCAACACGTCGTCTGGCACGTTGCGCACGTGTTGCTTCACTGCGTATGCGGAAGAGTGGGAGGCCATCACCGGCGCCTTCGTCACACGCAGCACGTGGCGCATGGTCTTGGCGCTGACGTGGGAGATATCGACGAACATGCCGAGCTTGTTCATCTCGGCCACGACCTCTTCGCCGAACTTGCTTAAGCCGCCGTTATTCTCTTTATCGGTGCAAGCATCCGCCCACGAAGTGTTCGCGGAGTGGGTCAGGGTCATGTAGCGCACGCCCTTTGCCGCAAAATCGCGAAGCGTGTCGAGCGAGTTATTGATCGAATGGCCGCCTTCGACGCCAATCATCGAGGCAATCTTACCTTCGCTGCGAATCCGTCGCACGTCGGCGGCGGTGAGCGCCATTTCGAACGTGCCCGGGTATTTCTCCACCATGCGGTGGATGACCGCGATCTGTTCGTAAGTGGCCGACACCGCGGTGCCGAGCGCCGCAAACTCCACCGGCACGTAGGCCGACCAGAACTGCGCGCCGACTCCACCCTTTTTAAGGCGGGGAATATCCGTATGAAATTTCGCCTGGTGCTTATTCAGGTCCGTTTTCGTAAGCGACAGATCGCCAATCTCGCGCAGCTGCCACGGCAGATCGTTGTGGCCATCGATGACCAGCGCCTCTTCGTGAATCCGGCGGGCCTCTTCGGAGATCTGCAGAGTATTTTGGCCCATCCCAAGAAAGAGCGTGCCCAGGGTCAGGAGCCCGGCGAGAAGCGGAAGCGTACGTTTCATGAATCCCCCAAAAATGGTAGCGACCACCCTAAAGTAACAGCCCCCGCCCCGAGTGCAAGAGGGACAGCCGAGATAGACCGGGGCATAGTTGCTCCTGTTAGCACACCGCGCTACATTATCGGGCATGACCCCCGCCGCCTGGCTCGAAACCTACAAAGCGTCGCACCAGCATCCGGTAAACCGCGCCTGCCATTCGGTGGGGATCCCGATGATCGTACTGGCCTTACCCTTGCTGTTCTTCTCCTGGAAAGGGGCGCTGGGCTTGTTCGTGCTCGGATGGGTCCTTCAATTCGTCGGCCACTGGTTCGAAGGAAAGCCACCCGCGTTTTTGAGCGACGCCCGCTACCTCGTCGTGGGCCCCTACTGGTGGGTAAAAAAGTTTTTTAAGCGCGATCGTTAGGTTAGGATGTCTCCATCATGGCCGTTGTCGTCG
>JAYUBV010000372.1:0-5296 GCA_043740655.1 Pseudomonadota bacterium
CAACAGACCGAGCTACGCTTCCCGATCATCAAACCGGTTAGCGGCGTGGTCTTCATCGGTTTTGGCGACGTCACCGACGCCGAATTCGGCGACGCAAAAGTGTCGCGCGGGGTAGGACTCCGCATTGGCATTCCGCCCGACTACGTCAGCGCCGTCCGCCTGGACGTTGGCTTCGCCAAAGACCAGTGGGGTTTCTTCGCGAACTTCGGCCAAGTATTCTAGGGTCTTGGATCCGCATCCGCTACCAACGCTGGTAGGGGCCGCGCTTCACGGCGCGCAGGGCGAATAAAAAAGTGATTAACATAGTAGCCGCGGAAAAAATCGCACAGCCCGCCGCCGAAATATCCGAAGCCCCTAAAATTCCGTACCGCACGCCATTGATGAAGTAGAGCATAGGATTGATCTTCGATAGAGTCTGCCAAAATGGATGCAGATTCGACAGCGGAAAAAAAACGCCACCGAGATACAGCAACGGCAGCAGAATGAAACCACCCACCGCACTCAGTTGATCGATGCTCTTAGCCTCGAAGCCGACGGCGATCCCCAGACACGCGAATGAAACTCCGCCAACGCACAGGAAGTACAACAGCGCGAACGGATGCTCCATCATCATCCACGTGCCCTGGGTGATAAGGTAGAACGCCTGCCCCACGCTGTAGGTGACTAACCCGACAAGAAACCCGCGAATCATTCCCGCAATCGCCATGGCGACCACGATCTGCAAATTGGTGATCGGCACCACCCGCAAATCTTCTAAGTCACCGTGGAACTTCGACGTGGCGATGGAGCTGGAACTATTTTGAAAGGCGTTATTCAGGACACCCATCATGATGAGCCCCGGAATCAAAAAGGCGATGTAAGGATGGCCCGAACTCACCTTGATGCTGTTGCCCAAGCTAACGCCGAAGATCAAAAGGTACAGCGTGGAGTTCACCAGCGGAATCAGCAGTGTTTGTGCTATCACCCGCCAAAAACGCATCGTCTCCTTTTTCAGGAGTGATTTGAGAGGCGCCCACTGTAGATCGGGGGTCTGGCTCATCGGGTGTCCTTCAATAGGTGGACGAAAGCGTCTTCCAGGCGCCCTTCGCGAATACGCACATCCATCAACCGCTCGGGCGAAAGCCGTAGGTCGCGGATGATATCTCCGACCACGACTTTGCTAGGCACCCGGAAAATCAGTAGGTCATCCTTCTTCTCGACGAGCTGCGGATGTTGGATGCCGCTCAGGTCTCCGCCAATCTGTAATTGAATCTCACGGCCGGTCAAACTTTGGATTAGCGTGCGGGTGTAATCGACCTTGAGCAGCTTCCCCTTGTGAATGATGCCCACGCGTTTGCACAATGACTCCGCCTCTTCGAGGTAGTGGGTCGTCAGCAACACGGATACGCCGTCACGGTTCAGTTCGCGTACAAAGTTCCAAAGCGAGTTACGCAACTCGATGTCCACGCCTGCGGTCGGCTCGTCCAGCAGCAAGAGCCGCGGCTTGTGGACCAGTGCCTTAGCAATCAGCAGCCGGCGCTTCATCCCGCCGCTCAGCATGCGGACGCGCTTGTTCCGGTGCTCGAACAGGCCCAGCCGATCGAGCAGAAACTCGATCTGCTTCTCGTTGTGCGAAATCCCGTAATAGCCGGAGTGAAAACGCAATACCTCCACCACGTCGAAAAAGCCGTGGGACACGGTTTCCTGCGGAACGTACCCGATACAGGACTTGGTCAGGCGGCCAGGCGCGGTCACGTCGTGGCCAAAAACCTTGGCCACCCCGGAAGTCGGGGTCTGCAAGGTCGTCAAAATCGAGATGAGGCTGGTCTTACCCGCTCCGTTGGGGCCCAGCAGGCCGAACACTTCCCCCGGCTCCATGTGAAAGGTCACGGAGTCGATAGCCTTGAAGTCTCCGTAATTCTTACTGAGCCCGATGACTTCGAGGGGTTTTTGGAGGGTGTCGGCCATAGAAGCGTTCAAAACTATGCTCTTAGCGTCTAAGTCAGTAAATCTCTTTTCCAAACCGGGCGAAAAAGGTAGTTTTGCCCCCTTTCACATGAGCCCAGAACAAGAACAAATTCAGACCCAAGAGATGCGCCGTCTGCGCACCGAGATTGAACGGCGACGTACGTTCGCCATCATTTCCCATCCCGATGCCGGTAAAACCACCCTGACCGAGAAGTTGCTGCTGTACGGCGGGGCGATTCACTTGGCCGGCGCGGTCAAAGCTAAGGGCAATGCCCGCAAAACAACCTCCGACTGGATGGAGATCGAAAAACAGCGTGGAATTTCCATTTCTACCAGCGTTTTACGCTTTGAATATCAGGGCAAGCTCATCAACCTACTGGATACTCCAGGCCATAAAGACTTCTCCGAGGACACGTACCGCACTCTGGTCGCCGCCGACGCCGCCGTCATGCTCATCGACGCCGCCAAGGGTGTGGAGCCGCAAACTCGCAAACTGTTCGAAATTTGCCGCATGCGCGGAATTCCCATCTTCACCTTCGTGAACAAACTGGATCGTCCCGGACGCGATCCCTTCGAGCTGCTCGACGAAATAGAAAAAGTGCTCGGCATTCGCACTACGCCGGTCAGCTGGCCCATCGGCATGGGGGATCGGTTCAAAGGCGTTTATGACCGGCAGCGCAAAGAGCTGCTGCTTTTTAGAAACGACGGCAAATCGCATGTCGCCAAAGAAATTCAGCCGACCAGAGTCGATGATCTGAACTCGCCCGAATTTTTGAAGCTCATCAGTAATAGCCCGTCCGATCTAGGGGACTGCAAAATTTTGCAGCAAGAGTTACTGACCCAGCTCGAATTGAACGACGCCGCCGCCGAACCGCTAGACATGGTGAAAGTTCTCGCCGGTCAGCTGAGCCCGGTGTTCTTCGGCAGCGCCATGAATAACTTCGGCGTGCAGCACTTTTTGGAAACGTTTTTGAAAATGGCCCCGTGCCCCAGCGCTCGGAAAACGGAGCAGGGCGATGTTTCTCCGGACGACCCGGAGTTTTCGGGGTTTTTCTTCAAGATTCAAGCGAACACCGATCCGCAACACCGCGATCGGGTGTCGTTCTTCCGCGTTGGTTCGGGCCGTTACTACCGCAACATGCCGGTCACCCATTCTCGGCTGAACAAAGAGTTTAAGCTGAATAAAGCCCTGCACTTTTTCGCGCAGGAACGTGAGCTGATCGAAGAGGCCTTTCCCGGCGACGTCATCGGCATGCTCGACACCAGCGGCGAGTTTCGCATCGGCGATAGCTTGTTCGAAGGAAAACGGAAGAGCTACGAAGGGGTACCCCGTTTTTCCCCGGAAAATTTCACGACCATCGCGGTGGGCGATCCCTTGCGACGCAAGCAACTTCAGCAAGGGCTCGAACAGCTTTCGGAAGAAGGCGTCGTGCAGATGTTCCAGCAGTGGGGCGGCGGAAATCTCTATCCGATTCTCGGTGCGGTCGGTGCCCTGCAGTTCGAAGTGCTCGAGCACCGGCTCAAGGCCGAGTACAAAGTCGATATGAAACTTGAGCGGATGCCGTTCCTTAAGGCCCGCTGGATCGTAAACAAAACCAGCCCCGACTTTGAAAAGGCATTAGAAAACTTCCGTCACCTAGCCGAAACCACGCTGGTAGAAGATCGTGATAAAAACCCCGTCGTCCTATTCCGCAGCGAATGGAGCGTCGGCTTCGTCACCGAAAAGTATAAAGACCTAGAGTTCCTCCCCGTGGCGCCACTGAAGATCCTCCCACCGCCAAAAAAATAACGATCCCCGACTCTGATTTAGACCGTAGAAGTCGGGGTCCGACCGTTTTCCTAGTGCCGCCAGGGGGTGAGGGGATTCGTGCGGCCCCGAAAGCCTTATATGGCGCGAACACAAATTCTTAGCTAGATCCCATGCCGAGGCATTAGCCGAGGGGCGACGCGAATCCCCTCACCCCGGACAACCCAGCAAGGACTAAGGCCGGACCTCGATCGTATTCGCACGTTTCTCGCGCCCTTCTTTAGCAATCCACGCCTTCACGTCCACGAACTCGTAACCCAGCTCACGGGTGCCGGTCACCAGACGCAGAAGCTCGTGCGTGTCGCCGGGCTTATCGGCCAAGCCGCCTTCATTGGCCGTGTTGAACATGAACGGATGGAAGAAGTAAGATCCCCAGGCATCGCGCAGCACACGGTTGCGTTTCAGGCGGTGAAGTATGTCGTCGACCGTGTTCTTCTCGATGAGCGGACCGCCAACTGGATTAATGTAGCCCGCCGTATCCGGCAGCAAGCCTTGCCCGTAGACGTCGCCGTACACTTCGTACGCCGACTGGAAACCTTCCGAAGCAATCTCGTGGTCCGACCGAAAACCCAAATTAGGTAGCATCGTCTCGCGATCCTTGCGGGATCCCTTGCCGCCCGCATCGAAGTTGAGCGACTTGGGCAACCGCGCCTGGCCCATCGTAAAGGGACCAAGTTCCACGCCGCCAATCGACCATTCGAAAACCTGACCGATGACGAAGTTGTCCAGCGGCGACGCCATGTAGTGTGGCGTCAGCCAGGCACTGGGAACCAAGTCCGCATCGCGCAGAATTTCGTACCCGGCCTCGAGCCGTTTCAACGTGCTTGAAATCGAGTTGCCCTTCATGGGGCCGTCGGTCAGGAAATCCCAGAATTCATAATCCCAACCGCTGATTCCGAGCGGATTAGGCATATTGTCGGACTGGTGGGTCCAGCCATGCTGTAACAACGTGCCTCCCGCATCGACCGCTTCGTTGAGCCAGTCCGTAAACGCTGGCCGTTCGGTCAGCTTCACGTGAATGTTCTGGTCACCCGACTTAAGCTTCCGCGCATCGACAAACTCCGGAATAACCGACAACGCGAACTTAAGGTTTGTCTCGCGCGCCAGCTTCAAAAACGCATCGAGCTGCCACTGCGGCAATTCCGCGTGCAAGTCCTCGTAGCGCACTAGCGCGGGACGAACTCCCGGGTGAACTGCCGGCTCATTCAATATGTCGAATAAAATGTCACCCACGATCAAGAACCGATCGTCCTCGCTCACGTACGAGAAAGGCGCATCGGCCACGTACCAGTGTTTGGCCTTGCTGAGCACGTAGGGGATCTTCGTTCCGTGGCTGGAGTGGATCGCCCAGGAACGCACGTTCGCTTCGGCGCCCGGATCGAGTGCAAATCTGTTAATTTCGTAAGCGGCGCTGTAGCCACCGGGACCGTGCGCGTCCTTATCCAGACTCTTGGTAAACTCTTCGCCCAGATAGGTGAATTGCCGGAAGAAGCCGGGTCTCCCCTTGGGGTCGAGTTTCGACAAATCGTGGGCCTCCACGCC
>JAYUBV010000373.1:0-1534 GCA_043740655.1 Pseudomonadota bacterium
TCTCTTTCTCCGTCGGCGTGTAGTGAGCCTCAAAGATCAACTCGGCGCCTTTGGGGATGAGGAAACCGTAACCGGCGGGCAAACTGCGCGTGGGCTCGGTCGGCGAGAACGTGGCGATGAGCTTCACCGGACGGCGCATGCCGCGGCCGTAGAGGCGGAACGTCCATTCGAAGTTGTCGGCCGAGACCTTATACTTCTTCATCGCGATCCGGCGCGCGACCGCGCTATTAAATCCGCTGTTCAAAATCCACTCATCTTCCGGCGCGATGGGCGGCACCATGAAAACCGTCACGTGGTGCACTACTTCGGGAGCTAGCGCTTTTACTTCTGCGGCGACCAGCCACTTATCCTCGGGAAAGTCCGTCTTCACCTTGAAGTACATGTAGGAGAGGACCGCTTCTTCGGACTTGGGTGGAATGCGGAAATATTTCTTAGCCTCCTCCGCATTGTCCGGAGTCATATGCAGAACCGCGTCCGGCTGGCCGGAACGGAATCCTTCTTTCGACGGAGCCGGCGGGGCTACGGGGGGTGCACCTTCGCCCATTTTCGCTCCCGATTTCGCCCAACTACGAATCATCCAAATATCGTTCCCGTCCATCGAGAAGTCGTTGCGGAATTTACCGCTGAGTCCACCGCGCCACGGCGGCATCACGCGATCCTCCACCACGCCCAAAATAGTTTCGGCATGGGGGACGATCGTTTCGAAAGATTTAAATTTGAATAGCTCACCGGCCACTTCATTCTCGCGGTGGCAACGCGTGCAGCGTTCGTAAATGATGGGGCCGACGTCCTGATTGAACGTGATCTCGGCGTGCGGTTTACCGAGATTGATAAAGCAGCCTTCGGTATCGGTTACGGGCGGCGAGGGGAACTTACCGGCGAGCGCCGAGGCCACGGCGTTGGCGAGATATTCGTTATTCGCCTTGGGTAACGTCGCCCGGAACTGAAACTGATCGTCGATGCGGCCGCGGTACAGCACGCGGTAATCATCGCCGAGCAAAAAGGCTTCGGGGGTTTTCTGCGCGCGGAGGACACTTGCGATCTTGGCGCCTTCATCCTTCAGGGTCAAAAACGGAATCTTCTTTTCATTGGCGAAGGTGATGACTTCGGCGGCGGTCTCGTGCTCGTGCGAGAAGACGGCGATCGTTCGAATGCCCTGCTTCGCCCACGCTGCGGACCAGCTCGCCAAGCGGGGGAGGTAGGCGCGCACCAATGGACATTGCGTGCCCATGAAAACAAGGACGTAGCCCTTGGTTTCCGTTCCGCGGATATCGAGGGCGGGCTTGATGCGGCGCACGTCGCTGGCTTCGCCGATGAGTTTGGGTAGCTGCACCTGGTGCGGCTTCGGCGGGAAAAGCCGGTTCGCCGCTAGGGCGGGGTGGCTCAGAACCACGATTTGAAAAGCCACAAAAGCTACGAGTAGATCCTTAAGAAACATCACTCAGCACCTCATTTCCGTTGATTCTTAACGCATCTTGTCGGTTTGACGTGGGGAAGGGGCGAGGAAGTGCGGACGACTTTCGATTTCTCCGCA
>JAYUBV010000374.1:0-5283 GCA_043740655.1 Pseudomonadota bacterium
AGCTCCCTAAGTAGCTGAAAGGGTTCAAGAAGGTGTTTGGTAGTCATGCCTAAGTTGAAGACTAATTCTAGCGCGAAGAAGCGATTTAAAGTCATGGGTTCCGGCCGCATCAAGCGCGCTAAGGCCTACGGCAACCACATTTTGGAACACAAGTCGTCGAAGCAAGGACGCCGCCTCCGCAAAACGGAGATGGTCGATAAGTCGAACTTGAAACAGGTGAAACGTATGTTTGAAGGCAGAAGCTAAGTTTTAGCCCAAGCTTAAAAGCAGGAAATTAGTAGGAAGAGAAGATGCCCAGAGTAAAACGTGGCCCGGCGGGGAGAAATAAACGCAAAAAGTTATTGGAGCGCGCCAGTGGATTTTTCGGCAGTGCTCGCAAATCGGTAAAGATAGCGCGCGAATATACGAACCGTGCGGATCGCTACGCTTTTCGTGATCGCCGGGTTCTAAAGCGCGAAATGCGCTATCTATGGCAAATTAGAATCAATGCTGCTTGCAGGCTTCACAACGTGAGCTATTCCAGATTTATTTCGGGCCTTAAAAAGGCCAACGTGGAATTGGATCGTAAGGTTTTGGCGGAGATCGCCATAAAGAATCCCGATCATTTTACTCGCCTAGTGGAGATTGCGCAGCCTAAGGCTGCATGATCGACAACATTCAAAGGCTTCGTGAAGAGGCCAAGGTTCAGATTTCTGATGCTCCTACGTCTGAGGACTTGGAACGCCTACGCGTCCATTATCTCGGAAAGAAGGGCATTCTCACGACTTATCTTCATCAGCTCAAGGATCTGAATCCCGATCGCCGCAAGGAGATGGGGGCCCTGCTCAATGAGACTAAGGGGGAGTTCGAAGGCTTTCTAACGCGCCGTCAGGTTGAACTGAAGCGTGTAGAGCTGGAGAAAGAGTTGTCGGAGACCTCTCCGCTCGACCTGACCTTGCCGGGCCGCACGGCCGTAAGCGAAGGCTCGTTCCATCCCGTTACCAAGATTTTGGGCGTCATGACTTCGGCCATGAAGCGCATCGGCTTTTCGATGGCCTTCAGTAACGAAGTGGAGACCGAGTTCTACAACTTCGAGGCCCTCAATACGCCGGCGGACCATCCCGCCCGCGACATGCAGGACACTTTTTATATCAACCAGCCTGTGCTGCTTCGTTCGCACACGTCGCCGGTTCAGATCCGCACGATGAAGGCCCACAAGCCGCCCTTGCAGGTGATGGCTTTCGGCCGCGTGTACCGCTCCGATTTCGACGTAACCCACACGCCGATGTTCCACCAGTTCGAAGGCTTGATGGTCGATAAGAACATCTCCTTTGCCGACTTAAAGGGAACGCTTCACCACCTGGTGAAACACATTTTCGGAAACCGCCCTCTGCGGTTCCGTCCTAGCTATTTTCCGTTTACCGAACCTAGTGCCGAAGTCGACATGCAATGTTTTCAGTGTAGCGGCAAAGGCTGCCGTCTGTGCAAGCGCACCGGCTGGCTCGAGATTGGTGGCTGCGGCATGGTTCATCCGAACGTGTTTCGCTCCGTAGGGTACGACCCGGACCGCTATACTGGTTACGCTTTCGGCATGGGCATCGAACGCATCGCGATGCTCAAGTACGGAGTCGACGACTTACGCTCTCTCTTTGAAAACGACTACCGCATGCTGGAGCAGTTCTAATGTTGCTCTCCTTGAACTGGCTGAAGGATCACCTCCTTAAGTCCGACGTAAAGATTGATCCCAAAGATTTAAGCGAACGCCTCACGATGCGCGGCCTAGCCGTCGCTTCCATCCAGCAGCCTAAGGGCGGTCTGGGCGGAGTGGTCGTGGGCCGTATCGAGAAGATTGAACCTCATCCTAACGCGGATCGCCTGCAGGTGACCAGGGTAGTGGTATCGGCCGAACCCGGTGCCGAACTCCTGCAGATCGTTTGCGGCGCTAAGAACATCGCGGAAGGGGACCTCGTTCCCGTCGCCACGATTGGCAGTGTACTGCCCGGTGATTTTGAGATTAAGCAGTCCTCCATCCGTGGAGTGGACAGCTTCGGAATGCTTTGCTCGGCCAAGGAGCTGGGCGTGGGTGGCGATCATGAAGGCATCCTGGCCCTACCCCGGCATGCCCACCTCGGTGAAGCGGTAGCGCGGCTGCTCGGCCACCACGCCGAAGAAGATACGCTTTTGGAATTTGAATTGACGCCGAACCGCGGTGACTGCCTGTCGGTCATCGGCTTGGCGCGCGAGATTGCTCCGCTGCTGCGGACGAAACTGAAGGAGCCGAAACCGGCCCGCTTCCGGACGTCGTCGCACCGCACGTCATCGATTATCAAGGTCGACATCGATAGCCCCGAATTTTGCCCGCGCTACGTCGCTCGCGTAATGGATGGTTTAAAGGTTACCGAGAGCCCGGACTGGATGCAGACGCGGCTCAAAGCGGTGGGCCTTCGTCCAGTCAACAACATCGTCGATGTGACCAACTTCGTGATGTTTGAGACTGGTCAGCCGTTGCACGCTTTCGATCTACGCAAGTTGCAGTCGGGTGGCGTTCGCGTCGGCGAGTGCAAAGAAGCCGCGCCGTTCACGCTATTGACCGGCCAGACCGTGCAGCTGGAGCCCGGCGACATTTTGATTTTAGATGGTGACCGTCCCGTAGCGTTGGCTGGAATCATGGGTGGTGAAAACTCCCAGATTTCTGAAGACACCAGCTCCATCGTGCTGGAAAGCGCCGTTTTCCCGGCCACCCGCATTCGCCGGACGGCGAAGCGCCTGGGGCTAAGTACCGACTCTTCCAAACGCTTTGAAAAAGGCTGCGACATTCTGATGGCCGCCGTGGCCAGCGAGAAGGCCGCGGTTCTGCTGCGCGATACCTTTAACGCCAACGTTTACCACCCGCCCATCGATACCAACGAAACTCCGTCCACGGAGCGATCGATTGCACTCGATATGCGCGACGTTCGTAAAGTGATTGGCATTCCGGATCTAACGGCCGAATTGGTGATGGAGCTTTTTGATTCCATCGGCATCGCTACGGTCCGTAAGTCGACGAACGTGATCACCACCAAGGTGCCGACGTTCCGCCCGGATCTAACGGAGAGTATCGATCTCATCGAAGAGGTCGTGCGTTTGAACGGCTACGCGGCCGTTCCCTTGAACTACCCGCTTTCGTTCGCGATGTACGACCGTTTTGACGAAGGAACCTACGAGTTCGAGCAGAAGGCCCGTACGGCGCTGGTCGGCATGGGTTTCCGCGAAACGATTCACTACAGCTTTACGTCTGAAGACACTTTAGGCCGCTACGGCTTTCTCCACGAGAACCAGGTTGTTCTGAAGAACCCTATCTCGGAAGAGATGAAAATCATGCGGACGAGTCTGCTGCCGTCGCTGTGCGAGACTTACCGTTTCAACCGCAACCGCAAGGCTTCCAATATCCGCGTGTTCGAAGTGTCGCGCAGCTTTTTGACGGACGCCCGCGAAGAGACCGGCGTGAAAGAAACCGCCTTGGTCGCGGGTCTGATGTCGGGACAAGCGTTTCCGGCCTTCTGGACCCAGACGGACGAGCCGCTAAACTACTTCCACGCCAAGGGCGTGGCGGAAGCTTTGGTTCAACAGCTGACCACGGTACGGCTGTCGTTTGAACCACCTACGAACTCTCGTCTGATTCACCCTAATCGCGGTGCGGTCATCAAGATCGGCCATCGTGAAGTGGGGATCGTCGGTGAGCTTCACCCGCACATCCTCCATAACGTAATGGAGACCAATGAGTCGGTCGTGGTGTTCGAGCTGAACCTTGAGGCGCTGAAACGTTTCGAGAAGAACAATATACGTTTCAAAGCGCCTTCGAAGTACCCTTCGGTTGAAGTGGACGTGGCGTTGCTGGTGGACAAAGCAGTCACCGCGCAGACGATCACTGACACCATCACCGGTACGGTGAAAGGGCTGTTGTCGCGTACGGAAGTCTTCGACGTTTACGAGGGGACGAACATCCCCGGGGACAAAAAGAGCGTTGCCGTGCGGATGACCTTCGTTTCCAACGAGCGCACCTTGCTCGATGCCGAAGTGAACGACGCCAAGTCTCAAATTACGAAGACTCTGTCCGAGAAACTCGGTGCGGAGCTTCGCGCTTAATCCCTAGTTATCTGGGCTTACGGATTGTCGGTCCAGACGGAGGCGTCTGTACGGGTTTCCGTTCGCCCTTAACCCCAAGGTTCTCCGGGTGATCGAGCTCCATCTTACTAAGACCATCGATCTCCACCGGCCCGTAGTGCCGTAACTCGGGCGCAATGGAGTCGCGAATGATCACCAACCCCTTGTTGAGCTCTGCTACGACCAACGGTTCGTGTCGCGCAACTTGGGTGGCGGTCACGCTGGACGAGATTTGTACCCTGTCGATGACAAGCTTCCCGCTGCGATCCCGTTCGGCTGTGAGCTGAAACCCCTGGAAACGGTGGAGCATCTCTTCCGTGAAAGCATTCTGCTGTCGGTTGTGATGAAGGTTGTCCGCCACTAAACGCAACTCCTGCGCCAAATCGAGGGCCAGTACTGCACTGGCGAGATCACCTTTCTTTTCAAACTCAAGCACTACCTTCGTTAAATCGTTCGCTTCGGTTTCAATGACCGACGCCACGGCGTCTTTATGATGAATGTTGTTTCCTAAAAGCCCTTGGCCAGTGGGCCACATGATCGCGCGCATTTTCCCATCCGGATCGAAATAGAGCAGCCCTTTCGCTCCAAAGCGATTCGGATGCTCGGGATCGTACTGGTGCGCGAAGATCCGCTCAATGTTTTCGGTGTCGATTTGGGTATAAGTATTCTCGGCCCTTTTTTCACGATTACCTTCACCGGGTCGCCCTACCGAGGTGATATCAAACCCGCGAAAAAGCCGGCGGAACTGCCGCATATTCGGCAAGCGGCTTTTGAAAAGGCCGAGTACGAGCATGCAGGCCGACATCGGTTTACGAAAACTGGATACTTCCGGAAGTTCGGTGACCGGCTCGCGGGGCGCGTTGGTGACAGTGATAGGTTCGGTAGTCGGCTCCGCGAAGGCCGGTCCGAAGGGGTAGAGGACCAAGAAAAGGGCGAGGAAATACGCGTAATACGAAGCGTTCTTTTTCCGGGCACCCATCCCTCCATTGTCCCTCTTTTAGGGCTTTTTTTTCAATTAAGCACAAATGGAATACAATACGGGTGGTTAGCTTTAGCTTGGAGGAATTCATGGAAGACAACGAGAGTTCGGTTCCCTCACCATCCGAGAAACAGAGCTACAAGTTCCTGCTCGATGCCGCACTGGCCCGTAAACGCGAGAAA
>JAYUBV010000375.1:0-1529 GCA_043740655.1 Pseudomonadota bacterium
CTTTTTTGGAACGCGGGGCCGTTCGCGTCACGGGCAGCCGCTGGAGCTCCCCGTACCCCGCGCATGACGTGGAATTCCGCCAATGGCTCGACGCCGACAACGCTTTGGACAACATGCGTTTCATGATGGAGCTTATCCAGAAAGCCCCGTACCTGCGCGACACCTCCAATTTCACCGGTAAATACGTGCAGAGCCAAACCCCCGCGAACATCGGCAACTCGCTCAAGTACGCGGCGCTGGTGCTAAAGGATCGGCTGCCGGAGGAGAGACGGTACATCGCGGAGAAGCTCGAAGCTTATGGCCAAGAGGTTTCTCGGCGCGGCGCCCCCACGGCCGACAAGCGCAAAGAGATCGGCAGATTTTTAAAACATGAACAGGTGCTGAAGTACATCACCCTCGAAACTTTTCTGGAGCCACACTGATGTTGATTCTAAAAGCCCAATTGGTAGTTCTATCGTTGAGTTTGAGCGTAGCGCTCAGCGCGGCCCCCCTCTCGTGCATCCGCGTGCTGGTTGATTCGGCCGATACGCGTGCCTCACAAAAGGCCTACTGGGACAGAACAGCGCCCGTGAAAGTAAATACGCCGAGCGGACCTCAGGCCTTCGCCTACGGCTGGGATGCGGAGCTTTGGCACGTAGAAGACATCGTCCGCATCGTAAGCGCCAACCCCGCCTCCGCGCGGCAGGCTCGCGAGATTCTAGAAGCGCAGGAAACTTATAATCGCGGTGCGCTTAAAACCCTACTCGGCCTAAACCCCGAGCAAAGTTTGACCCCCCACCTAAAGGCTGCCGCGACAAACAAGCGCAAGCTCACGCTACTCGACGTGAAATTGCCCTCGCTATCGCGTCTGGAACACAAGGCCGCGCTCAAATCGAGATACGCGGGACTGCTCCAAGCGGTCGTCATGGCCTCCCTTAAGAACCGCAACGTCGGTGCTTCGGTGAAGTTAGAAGGTTCTTCTGGTGCTGCCACTCAAGGATCGATGGGCGGCGGATCGGCCCTGGAACTTATCATGGACGGCGCCGAGACGAGCCCATCGGCCTTCCGAGATAACGTAAAAAATATTCTCTACAAAGATGCCAAACACCCCGAAACCCACTTCCACTTGAGTATCCCCGTCGGCGCGGCCACGCCGGCTCAGGTGATGTTGGCCGCCCGTGCCGCGGAGATGAAGATCATTCTCGAAGAGGCCGTCGCGGAGGTGGAAACGGACGGCACGATGGCCCCGTACGATCATTCTGCCCTCTCGGTCAACATTCAAAACTGGACTCCCGCTTTCAATCCCATGGTAGGCCGGGGGGCGGTACGGGTCACCGGCAAACGTTGGCAACGTCCGGTACCGGCTCACGACGTAGAGTTCCGCCAATGGCTCGACGCCGACAACGCTTTGGACAACATGCGTTTTATGATGGAACTCATCCAGCAAGCGCCTAAGCTACGCGACACGTCGGCTTTTACCGGTGTGCACATCCCGGGTCAGGTTCCGGCTAATTTTGGCAACTCGCTAAAGTACGCGGCGCTGGTGTTAA
>JAYUBV010000376.1:0-5258 GCA_043740655.1 Pseudomonadota bacterium
TTTAATCATATTATTGGGGCTGCTTAGCTCGTGCGGGGTCCACCAAAAGTTTATTCTGTCGGAGGGTGCCGGGTTGAAAGATACCCCCTCCGTCGCCCCCACCGGCGACAAAGAGTTTCTTGCGGGCAAACTGCGGGTCGGCGATCAAACCGTCGATTTGGGTGGGTTAACCTCAAAACCACTCGTACTCCTTTTTGCATCCGACACCTGTGAGATCTGTTTGGCCGAATCTTTAGCCATTCGACGATCGCTGCCCGACCCGACGAAAGCACCGACGCGCGTCGGGCTATTCACCGCCATTGTCGCGGTAGGTTCGTCCGACGCGTTTGCCTGGAAAAAAGAGAACAAGATCCCTTGGCCAGTTGGCCACGACGAAAAATTGGAACTCTTTAAAAAATGGTGCGGTGGTGGCAGCGTGCCTTGCACGATCGTTCAAATGCCCGACCGCGGAATCGTGCTAAGGCACAAAGGCGAACTGAGCACGGCAGAAATTCAAAAATTAATCGGCCCCTGGGAGGAAAAATGACCCGCATTTGCTTAGTACTCTTAGCAGTTTTTTCATTACCCGCCCTTTCTTTTCCAACGGAAGGCCTTGTCGATGCCGCCGGAAAGCCCGCACTCGTCACCCACGGAAAAAATAAAGAGCTAGTGGTTCTATGGGCAACCTGGTGCCCCGAATGCAAGGAAAAGCTTACGGGGTTTCTCGACGAGCTAAACAAAAAGCCGGAGGTAGCGGTTATTGCCGTCAATACGGAGTCCGATGTCGCACGGGTCACGCACTTTATTGAAAAAGAGCACATTACGGTTCCGGTCTACTTTGACCCCGAAAAGAAACTGCGCAAGGAGCTGAAAGCGTTCAGCGTGCCCCATTGGGCCGTTTACCAAAAAGAAGGCAACGGCTGGAAAATGGTGGATGGGGCGCCGGCATTCGAACGCGCTCGCATCGAAACCGCTTTAAGACTAACCGATCGGTAAATTTCAAACGGCTAAGGGGGCAGCATGCTTACGGGAAACTTATGGATGAATGTGCTCGGGGCTTTCGGTACGGGGTTTCTCACCTCGCTGAGTCCGTGTGTCTATCCAATGATGCCCATTACGTTAGGGTTTCTGAGCAAGCAAGCGGCCCGTGCCGAAGGACGAAGTTCAGCCAGGTGGAGCGTGGTATTTTTTGCGTTCGGACAAGCCATTGCCTTAACGCTCTTGGGCATGCTCGCGGTAACGTTAGGCGAGACTTTGGGTTTTTCATCCCAGTCCCGCTCGGTGCGAGTGGGGGTAGGCCTTTTACTATTGGCGGCCGCCTATTTTTCGTTTCGCGGACGACTTCCGCAGTGGATGCAAAAATGGAATGTTCTACCCCAGCGCCTAAACGACGGAGGGGGATTGCTAGCGGCTTTTGCTTTGGGGGCCAGTGCGGCACTGGTGGCATCTCCCTGCACTAGCCCGGTGTTAGGGGCGGTGTTGACGGTTTTGGCGACCGAGAAAAACCAGGCCATCGGTTTTTTACTGATGCTCGCTTACGCTTCCGGGTTCTCGGCAGTATTTCTCATCGCGGGCCTCGGAATGTTGCGTTTGGGCTCACTTCCGCGCAGCGGCCCATGGCTCAATGTGGCACATAAATTGGGATGCGCTGCTTTGCTCGCGGCTGGAATATTTTACCTAGTTTCCTAGGTGACCGTCGCCGCAAAAGTTTACATTGTGTCCCGCCCCACTCCTCCGTAAAATTTCCTCGTCCTAGTTCATCCCAGCAATTGCCGAATTACCCTTTTCCCGAAAGACCAAGTGGCGCCCCCCCTCGACATCAAGGCAAAAATTACCGCAACGAGCCATCCCCAGTATGCCGCGCTGTTATCTCCCGAGGCCTTGGCGTTTGTCGCCGAGCTGCAACGGCACTTTGGACCTACCCGGGAAACCTTACTGGAAAAGCGTAAAGCGACGTTGACTCGCTTGTGCGCCGGCGAGTTACCCGACTTTTTGCGTGAGACCGCCTCGGTGCGTAACGCCGACTGGAAGGTAAGTCCTGTTCCCGTCGATCTACAGGATCGCCGGGTTGAGATTACAGGTCCGGTAGACCGCAAAATGGTGATCAATGCGTTGAACTCTGGCGCCCGCGTCTTCATGGCGGATTTCGAGGACTCCCATTCCCCTACCTGGGAAGGCACCCTGCAGGGGCAGATCAATCTACGCGATGCGGTTCGCCGCCAGCTTCGATTCGAAAGCCCCGAGGGAAAACGGTACGAGCTAAATTCCAAAATCGCGACGCTGATGGTGCGTCCGCGTGGCTGGCACCTCGAGGAACAAAACGTTCACTTCGACGGTAAACCGATCTCGGCCAGTCTCTTCGATTTCGGCCTTTTCTTCTTTCACAACGCAGTGGAACAGATTGAGCGCGGCGCGGGACCGTATTTTTATTTGCCGAAGCTAGAGAGCCACCTCGAAGCGCGGCTCTGGAACGATGTCTTTTGCTTTTCCCAGGACCGGCTTGGCATTGCCAAAGGCACGATCAAGGCGACCGTACTCATCGAGACCATTTTGGCGGCATTTGAGATGGACGAGATTCTTTACGAGCTGCGCGAACACAGCGCCGGACTGAACTGCGGCCGCTGGGACTACATCTTTAGCTTCATTAAAAAATTCAGCCACCGGCCCGACTTCGTCCTTCCCGATCGCGCCAAGGTGACGATGAACGAGCCGTTCTTAAAGGCCTATTGCGAGCTGCTCGTAAAGACCTGCCACCGGCGGGGTGCCCACGCAATGGGCGGCATGGCCGCACAGATTCCCATCAAGGGGGACGAGGCCGCGAGTCAAGCGGCGATGGAAAAGGTGCGCGCAGACAAAGAACGCGAAGCGCGTTTAGGCCACGACGGCACGTGGGTGGCCCATCCAGCCTTGATTCCCATCGCCCAGCGGGTCTTCGACGAGCTAATGCCGGGCAAGCACCAGCTTTCCGTTTTGAGGTCCGAGGTTAACGTAGAGGCCTCCGAGCTACTGCGTGCGCCGGCCGGTGAGATTACGGACGACGGCATCCAGACCAATGTGCGCGTGGGTTTGCGGTATCTCGAAGCCTGGCTGCGCGGATTGGGCTGCGTGCCGCTGTACCACCTGATGGAAGACGCCGCGACCGCCGAGATTTCTCGCGCGCAGCTGTGGCAATGGATACGTCACGGGCGTTTGAGCATCGAGAAATTTCGCAGCGTACTCGCGGCCGACATGGTCCAGCTTCGCGAGAGCAAAGCCTTTGAAACTTCCCGTTTTACCTTAGCGGCCCGTCTCTTCGACGAGGTCGTGACCGCCACCGAGTTCCCGGAGTTTTTAACCTTGGTGGCGTACCCTTACCTATTAGAACTTAAAAATTAACAGGAGAATCCATGTCTGAGTTTCCGTCGGCCGGTGAATTGGAAAAAAATTGGAAAACGTCGGAGCGTTGGAAGGGCGTTACCCGCCCCTACACCGCGGAATCCGTGGCAAACCTTCGTGGAAGCCTAAAGGTAAAACACACGTTCGCGGAGGTCGGCGCCGCCCGTCTTTGGAAACTTCTGCATACTGAAGAATGTGTGGCAGCCTTGGGGGCCCTCACCGGTAATCAGGCCGTTCAGCAGGTGCAGGCCGGGCTGAAAGCCATTTACCTGTCGGGTTGGCAGGTCGCCGCCGATGCCAATCAATCGCTGCAAACCTACCCGGACCAGAGTTTGTACCCCGCGGATAGCGTTCCCCGCGTCGTCTCGCGCATTAACAGCGCTTTGCAACGCGCGGATCAAATCCAGACGCAGGAAAAGAAAGGCAACGTGAACTGGTTCGCCCCCATCGTCGCGGATGCGGAGGCCGGTTTCGGCGGCACGCTGAATGCGTTTGAATTAATGAAGGGCATGATTCAGGCGGGGGCTGCCGGCGTGCACTTTGAAGATCAGCTGTCGTCGGCAAAAAAATGCGGCCACATGGGCGGCAAAGTACTCGTGCCCGCGCAGGAAGCGGTTCAAAAGTTGATTGCAGCCCGGTTGGCGGCGGACGTGCTCGACGTTCCCACTATTCTCCTCGCGCGCACGGATGCGAACGGCGCCAAGCTAATTACGACCGACATCGATCCCAGGGACCGCGATTTCATTCACGGCGATCGCACCCCGGAAGGGTTTCACCACTTCCGCGGCGGCATCGCGGCGGCAACGGCCCGCGGACTGGCCTACGCCCCTTACTGCGACATGATCTGGTGCGAGACCGCGGAGCCGAATCTGGCGGAGGCGAAAGCTTTTGCCGAGGGCGTGCACAAACAGTTCCCGGGCAAATTCTTGTCGTACAACTGCTCGCCGTCGTTTAACTGGAAAAAGAAATTGGACGACGCCACGATCGCCAAGTTCCGCAAGGAGCTAGCGGCCATGGGTTACAAGTTCCAGTTCATCACGCTGGCCGGTTTCCATCAGCTGAACCACGGCATGTTCGAACTGGCGCGGGACTACGTCGGACGCGGCATGAGCGCGTACGCGGAGTTCCAGTCTCTAGAGTTCACTAGCGAGGCTAAGGGCTACCAAGCCACCGCACATCAGCGCTTCGTGGGCACGGGTTACTTCGATAAAATCGCACAAGTGATTGGCGGGGACAATATCTCCACCGCGGCGCTTAAGGGCTCCACCGAAGAGGAACAGTTTCAGCATTAATTAGTTTGTGTCGGGAAACATTTCGCGTTTCCCGCACAAACTATCCTGAGCCTTAGGCGAAGGATCTCGTGGAGTTTGGCAGAGCCGTTGTCGGAGGCGCATTGGCCCTTGTCAGAGGCGCCTCCCCTTAAATAAAGTCGCCCCATGAAGCTCAAACTTTATGGCCACGACAGCTCCCCTTACGCCTACCGCATCCGCATCCTCCTCGCCGAACTCGGCCTTCCCTTCGATCGCGATGCCCACGGCTGGATGAGCGATCCGTCGCCGGAATTTCTGACCCACTCGCCGATCAAGAAATTGCCGATGCTAGATCGTGGCCCCGACGCCAAGGTTCGCTTCGTCTACGACTCCCGCGTGATTGCCGGCGTGCTGTACGCCATCCCCGGTAAATCGCCGGACAAGGACCTGCAGCCGACCCTGTTTGATCCAGCACTTCAGGAGTTCGACCAAAATATGCTGAGCGTGCTGGACGCAGGGCTTGATTCGGCGATTAACGTTTTCCTGATGGAGAAGGATGGCGCAAAGATTGAAGCTATCCCTTACCTGCAGCGCCAGGCGGAGCGGGTAAACGAATGCCTCGACTGGGCCGATCGGCAGTACGCCGGAAGGACC
>JAYUBV010000377.1:0-5254 GCA_043740655.1 Pseudomonadota bacterium
AAGGCAGAACACTCCGAAACCACAACGCGCCTGTCGCAAGAGGTGGAGGAGCTGTCCTACCAGGTGGGGCGGTGGAATGCGGCTTGGGAAGAGGGGGGCGACGATACCGAAGAGAGCCAATCGAAACTTTTTAAATACCAGGAGCAGTTTCGTAAGGTCGGCGTCAAAGACATCGACGCGCTGGTGGCGGCCTACACGGAGCTAAAGAGCTCGCTGTCGAACCTGGGCGATCAGGAACAGGTCCTGACCGAAAAGTTAGCCGGTCTCGAAAAGGCGACGAAGACGTTGGTGGCGGCAGCCCAAAAGCTATCGACCGTCCGGCGCCTGGCCGCGGAAGCCGTGGAACGCAAGGTGGCCAGTGAACTTTCTGATTTGGCGATGCCCCAGGCGCGCTTCTCCGTCACATTTCATCCCGTGGCGCGTCAACTAGCCGAGCTGAACACGGCGCTGCCGTTAGCACTCGACAAATCGTGGCGCCAATCCCGAGAAAAGTTGGGTCAGGTGGATGCGGCAGGGAGCGAACACGGCGAATTTTTCTTGTCTTCCAACCCAGGCGAACCACTCTTACCCTTGGTGAAGGTGGCCTCGGGCGGCGAAGTGTCGCGCATCATGCTGTCGCTTAAAAAGGCGTTGGTAGCCGATGCGGATACTTGCGTGCTGGTCTTCGACGAAATTGACTCAGGGATTTCCGGCCGCGTGGCGGACGTGGTGGGTAAGAAACTGCGCGAACTGTCGGAGTCGTTCCAGGTCATTTGCATCTCCCACCTTCCGCAGGTGGCGGTTTACGCCGATGCCCATTTCTTGGTGAAGAAGGGGGTGAAAGGCGGACGGACCGAGAGTGAAATCATTGCGCTATCCGAAGAAGAGAGCGCGACGGAGATCGCACGACTGGTGTCGGGAGCTTCGGTAACCGCGACCAGCCTGGCTCACGCCAAGTCATTGAAAGTGACCGCGCGCGAGGGTACGGGAGGGAAGCAAAAGTTGTCCAAGCCGCTGAAACCCAAAGGGAAAGCGGCTAAAGAAAAGGTGTTATCATAAGCTTATGTCCGAAGAGAATAAAGATTGGGAAGTACAGGGGGACGAGTCGGTACAGACGCTCGTGCGCCCGAAGGAAAAGACGAAGACGCCGTCTTTTTACAAAGTGATCATTCATAACGATGACTTCACTCCGCGTGATTTTGTAGTGCACGTCCTGCAACGTTTCTTCGCCAAGAACGAGCAAACCGCGACCGAGCTGATGCTGCAGGTCCACCACAAGGGGTTCGGCGTAGCCGGCCTCTACACGCACGAGATCGCCGAGACCAAGGCGTTCCAAGTGAACGAATTCGCCAAAGAGAACAATTACCCGCTTAAGACCACGGTCGAAAAGGAGTGATCAATGCGGCTCGCTCCCGAATTAGAAAAACTATTGAATGAATCGGTCCGTCTCGCCCGCGAAGCGACGCACGAATACGTCAGCCTCGAGCACGTGACCTTAGCGCTCACCGAAGACGACATGGCTTTGGAGATTATTGAAGGGTGCGGCGGCGACTCGCGCCGTCTGCGTAAAAAGCTTCAAAAATTTCTGAAAGAAAATTGCCCCAAGCTCGACAGTACGTTGCTGGCGGAAGCTGGCAAAGAGTGGAAGCCGGCGTTGACGTTGGCGTTCCACCGGGTGGTGCAACGGGCGCTCATTCAGGTGCAAGGCGCCGAGCGGGAGTTTGTCACCACGGGAAACCTTTTGATTTCTCTGCTGCGTGAAGAGGAATCGCCGGCGGTCTCTTTCCTAGAAGAGGAAGGGGTCACCTCGTTCGCGGCGATCCGCTTTTTCTCGCACGGGCTTAGCGAAGAGACGCTGCCGGAAGATCATTCCGCCCATGTCGATCGCGAAGGTGGCCGCGACGAAGAAGGTGAACATGAAGGGGACCTTCCCGCCGAATCGTCTTCCCCCAAGAAGGATCGCCAGTCGCGTCCCGAAAAGGGAAATCCATTGGAACAGTTTTGCCAAAATTTGAACGAACGCGCCAAGGCGGGCCACATCGATCCGCTAATCGGCCGCGAAGACATCATTCAACGCGTGCTGCAGGTGCTGGGGCGTCGTACGAAAAACAATGCCCTCCTCGTCGGTGAACCGGGCGTGGGGAAAACGGCGATCGCGGACGGGCTGGCGCTGAAGATTACGGAGGGCAAGGTACCGGCGTCGTTGAAGGACGCCACCATCTACGCGTTGGATCTCGGTTCGCTTCTCGCGGGCACGCGTTACCGCGGCGACTTCGAAAGCCGCTTCAAGGGCGTGCTCAAGGAATTGGAGAAACAGAAAAACTCGGTGCTGTTCATCGACGAGATGCATACGTTGGTCGGCGCCGGTGCCACGAGCGGCGGCAGCATGGACGCAAGCTCGCTATTGAAACCCTTTTTAAGCGCGCGCGTCTTTAGCGTGCTGGGCTCCACCACTTACAAAGAGTACCGCGGTTATTTGGATAAGGATCCGGCCCTGCTGCGTCGGTTTCAGAAGGTCGACATTAAGGAGCCGTCGCGGGACCACGCGATCCAGATTCTGGAGGGGCTCAAGTCGCGCTACGAAGAATTCCACAACGTGACTTACTCGCTTCCGGTGATTGAAAGTGTGATCGATCTTTCGGTGCGTTTCATCCTCGGGCGGCCGCTGCCCGATAAGGCCATTGATCTGATGGACGAAGTAGGATCGAAGCTGCGCTTGAACGACCCGGACGGCGGCAAAAAGGCCGTGCAGACGTCCGACGTGGAAGTCGTGGTCTCGGCGCTGGCCCAGGTGCCCGCGGCGACGGTGAATTCCGACGATAAAATGAAACTTAAGGACCTCTCGCCAAAATTGAAGGCGGTGATCTTTGGCCAGGACCGCGCGGTCGACGAGCTGGTCTCGGCGATTAAGTTAGCGCGGACGGGACTGCGCGATCCGCAAAAGCCCATCGGCTGCTTCCTGTTCCTGGGCCCGACGGGCGTGGGCAAAACGGAAGTGTGCAAACAGCTCGCCGACATTTTGGGGACGAAGTTACTCCGCTTCGATATGAGCGAGTACATGGAAAAGCACACCGTCTCCCGCCTGGTCGGCGCCCCTCCGGGGTACGTTGGTTTTGACGAAGGTGGTCTTTTGACCGAGTCGGTGTTCAAATACCCCTACGCGGTGTTGCTGCTCGACGAGATGGAAAAGGCCCACCCCGACGTCAGTAATATTCTGCTGCAGGTGATGGACAGCGGACGTTTGACCGATACGAACGGCAAGGTCGCCGACTTCAGAAACGTGATTGTCATAATGACCTCTAACGCCGGCGCGCGTGAGCTGGCTAAGCCCAGCATCGGCATCCAGCAGGAAACCGGCGAACGGCGCGCTAAGAATGCGTTAAAGCAGATGTTCGCCCCGGAGTTCCTAAACCGTCTCGACGGCATCATCTCCTTCGATGCACTTCCGAAAGAAATTCTGATGCAGGTCATCACGAAGTTCGTCGGAGAGCTCATGACGCAGCTCACCGACAAAAAGGTGGTGCTTGAGATGACCGACAAGGCGAAGGAGTACCTGTACGAAAAGGGGTACGATCCGGCGTACGGCGCCCGGCCGTTTGCGCGAGTTATCGACGAGAAGGTGAAAAAGCCGCTGGTGGACGAGTTGCTCTTTGGCAAGCTCGAGAACGGTGGCACGGTTTCGGTCGATGAGAAGAACGGTGAATTGGTGTTCAAGTTCAAATCCTGATAAAGTCCTAACTTGAATGTCGGTTGATCTTCGCATAAGCCGCCATGACCACCACAACTTGGAAGTAAAGACACACTTCGCGGTGTCGGACGGCCTGACTGGTCAGGTGGATTTATTCTTATTCCTGCCCAAGAGTTTCTTGGTGGCGCAGGTGCGAAAAGAAAAGCTGATGATGGATTTCCGTTCGCGCAGCCGCTTGTCCGTGCGGTTGCCCGCCGAGGCGCACGCGATGGCGTTGCGCGGGGAACTCTCTGAACTGTTAGATCGCATCGAGAAAGAAGATTCCTCGGAAATTGCGCGACGCTTCGCCGCGAATGCGGCCGAAATCTTGCGGTGGCTCGGCCGAAAGCATCGCGATCTGGCAAAGAAGGCCCAAGGTGACGAGCTAGAAATCCAGCTCGAAAGTACGGGCACCTGGCGTGACGAGATCCGCGGTAAGCTGGCCCCCAAGACCGAAGCGGGGCACTCCTCGCTGTTTCGGCTTCTCGACGAGTACCTCTCCTACCTCTTCGTGCAGTACTTAGCCGAAGTGAAGGACGCGGTGGCGAAAGACCCGGTACTCCTCACCCCACGTGCCGCGGCGCAGCTCATCCATTTCGAACGTTCCGAAAAACACTACTGGAATAAGAAAGGGTTCGGCACGGCCTTCGATAGTCCGACCGGGAAGGGCGACTCCGAGCATCTGCTACGGCTGTCGCACTTAAAAAAATTTTTCCAGAGCAAGATGTTTGTCGACGTAGAGAAGGGGCGCACGGTGGAACGCATGGCCGAGCCGTTCGCGGCGGCGGGAGCCGGCTGCGCGGCGCTGTGGATGGCCTTCTTCCAGGGCAGCGTGGGGCCACGCGCGGCCGAGTTTGGACTGGGCGGCTCCGCGGTGCTTACCACCGGCGTGTTCGCCTACATCATGAAGGACCGGATCAAAGAGTGGGGCAAACGCTACTTCATCCACCGCGCCACCAACTATTTTCCCGACATCCGACAGAAACTTTTCGTCGAGAAGCGCGAGATCGGCGCGACCAGGGAGTGGCTGCGCGTCGCCTCCCGAAGCGGAGTTTCGGACGAAGTGAAACGCTTGCGGAAACTGTGTTCCCTCTCCGATCTCGAGCACGAGCTTCCCGAGGACGTGATCCACTACCGCGTGGAGCGCGAGGTGAAGGCGGTACACCTTCCGGGCGTCGGGCGGGATTGGGCTTTCCAGGACGTCCTACGCATCAATCTCAACCGTTATCTGCGGGGACTCGACGATCCGTACAAGGAAGTGGCCCTTTTCGACGAACAAGGGCACCTGACCCGTAGCCGTTGCCACCGCGCTTATCCTCTCACCATGATCGTAGTCTCGCGCACGGAGCCGCTTAAAAAAGGCGGACCGTCCGGGGTATTGCGCCACCTGGTTTTTCGCGTATGGCTCGACAAGACCGGCATCGATCGCGTCGAGAAATTGCCGACGTAAAGCCCGTCATTGCGAGCGGAGCGAAGCAATCTCGTGGAATGAGATCCGACGGGTTGTTTCTTTTGCCACGGGATTGCTTCCGCTTCGCGTCGCAATGA
>JAYUBV010000378.1:0-1521 GCA_043740655.1 Pseudomonadota bacterium
TGGGTTTGGCATCGGGGAGACGGTTACGAAGCTCAGCTAACTGCGCGTCCCCCTTCCATTTGTAGACCTGCTTCATCGAAAGACTCATTTGAAACGGCGGTAGGCACGACGTTTCAAAATCGGGCGAGTAGAGCACGTTTTCGAAGCGTGCGAAGTCCTTGATCGCGCGGTGGAGTTTGGCATTTTCTTGCGGGTAGAATTGCAGGCGCAGGTAACGGTTCCGCTCGAACTTAACCGTCAGCAACGTCATTATCGCGGCCATGGTTACTACCAGCGCGGGCCGGGCCCCGAGCCGAATTAGCTGCGACGGCACGAGGGCAAAGAAGAGCAGGGAAATTCCCGGCACAAACTTTAGCACGCTAAACTCGTGGATCGCCGAGTGCTGGCGCAATAGGTAAACTTGCAGCAACGCCGTCAGCAGCAGCAAGAACGTCCAGCTAAATAGACGATCGCTAAACAGCGTGCGGATACGTTTCTGCATCAATAGTGAGGCCGCGAACAGCCCGCCGATGATCCATAGCCCAGCGGTCTGTCCGAAGTAGCCCGCAAAGTTTCGGAGCCAAAACTGATCGACAAAGCTGACCAGGGTGGGGGTGCCCGTTTTAAAGATATCTTTGCCGAAGATGCGAAAGAGCGCCTTGTCGTAAAGGAGCCACAGGCCGTCGTTACCCTGGGCGGTGAGGAGCTGGCCGAAGAAAACGGCCATTGCCATAAAACAGGGCAGCCATACGAATTCCAACGTGGTGCGAAACCACGGACGCCGTTCCCATTCGGCGCGGGCGCGAAAGAAACGAAACGCGGTCACCATGAGCGCCGCCGGAATCCATAACCAGTCGGTGTAGGCCATCGCGAAAAACGAGGCCCCCTGTAGTACGTCCAACCCGCGGCCGCTCGGAGGATAGGCTTCGGTACGCACCCGCAGGATTTCCAGAAAGGTGACGATTACGAACGGCAGTACGACCAGCTGATCGGCGTAGAAAACGTTTTGGTAATACCAGAGCATGATGCGCGAATTAAGCAGTATCGCCGCGGGCAAAACCGACAACACGGTACGGGGAAGAGAAGACAGGTGCCCCAAAAAAAGGAAGGAACCCCAGGCTATGGCCAGGGCCATCAGAAGGTGGGTAACTAGTGCCACGTAGTGCACCGACTCCGGACCGCCGTCGCCGTTCGTTACCTTATTAAAGAGGTAAATCGGCAGGTAGATACCGGAGGGGTAACTTTCGTACATTCCGCGCGACGCTAGCGTCGGCGTTTCGATGGACTTGGGGCAGAAGTAACTTAAGCCGTAGTCGTGCAAAAAGCCGTTTTTCAGCCAGTTCTGAACCGTAATGGAGGTGTGGGCATTGATCCAGGAATGGTGCCCCAGCATGGAAAATTTTGGCCCCCGAAAGGTCACCGAACTGGCGAAGAGAAGAACCACCGCCAGACTCACCAAAAGAAACGCTGCACTATCTCCGATGGCCGACCGCTGTCCCATTAATTCTCCCGTAGCGCGGCATGATGTGGGGAGGGGGAAAA
>JAYUBV010000379.1:0-5239 GCA_043740655.1 Pseudomonadota bacterium
CTACGCAGCCGTCACTGCTCATCGCGGAAGTCCACGTCACGTCACGCCACGTTCCCCATTCGTACTACGGTAATATTGAAGGAACGGTCACGGGCATTACGAACGCTCCGGCGGTGTACGGCAAACCGTGCCAGGGCTCTTTTGATTTTGAATTTCCGGACAACGGGTACAAGCGCACACACCTCACTTTGAATATTGACCACACCGGTGAATCGAACCGCGAGCAGGTTTCTGTCGACGCTACCGAGTTACCGCTCAAGGCCTGGACCTTTTTCCAAGCCTCCGACCTATACCTCGGCCTCAAGACCGCCAAGGCCGCTTTGAAAATTGATTTCGATTCCCGTGAAAGTTTCCTCCAGGTGAACGGGACCATGCGCATTCACTCGCTGGCCTACGACATCCGATCGCCCTACAAGCAGCTACAGGCTCAGCTTGAAAACGTGTTCTTGCCCCACACCGAGATTCCCATCTCGTTCGGAATGGAAGGGCTGCCCGACGAAGGCAACTTGCGCGTCGTATCGCCGTTCGGGGTCAAAATCGCGTCCGGGCTCCGCGAAGAGTTCCGCCAGACGCAAGCCGCGGTGGACGATAACCTGCGCCGCGAGCTCGATGACAATTTGGCCAGCCACCGACGGTCCATCCAAGCTCGCCTAGGTAGCACGTTCGCCGGTTTCTTAGAATCCGCCCGCAAAACTGCGTCCCTTAAATAACCATACAGGAAACTCCGCGATGCCCAGCCCCATCGTTCATACGCTTTTGCCCACTTGCATGATGGTCACCGCCGGCTTGCCGGGCACGCTGCCACGACCGCAACGGTGGTGGTTGGTGAGCATCGCCATTTTCCTGGGGAACTCACCCGATTTTGATCTCCTGCCCGCGTTGTTCGATGATCGGCTTTGGACGCACGTCCACCGTTGGTACGGCCACAATATTTTTTCGCTGGTGGCGCTGATGTTTTTGGGAAGATGGTTGCTCGGACGTTTCGCGCCATCGCTACCGAAAAAGGTAGCCTGGTGGACGTCGATTTTAATCGTGGCATCGCACCCGGTGCTAGACGGGATGGTCCATCCGCAAATGGTGGAGAGCGGCGTACCGCTGCTCTTTCCGTTTTCTTACCGGACGTTCCACATGCCGTACTGGCTGTTTAGTCGCTCGTACCACGCCGACGGTCACCACCGGTTGATGGGTTACGCCATCTCCACCGAAAACTGGGAAACGGTCTTCCGCTACGAGGTCGCCATGGTGGGGAACCTACTCGTGCTAATGTTTTGTACGAAACGGCTGTTAACCCTCGTTAGATCCAGGCGCGCGAATCCTTCTTCACAATCTTCGCCGCAATGTACCCCGGCGCCCCCATCACTCCTCCGCCCGGATGGCAGCCCGAGCCGCACATATACAGATTCTTGATCGGAGTGCGGAAGTCCGCCCACTTAGGCAGCGGCCGCATGAAAAACATTTGATCGAGCGACATCTCGCCGTGCATGATATTGCCGCCGGTGAGACCGTACGTCTCCTGCAGGTCAAGCGGACTAATCACCTGGTAGTCATCGATGAGGTCTTTGAAACCGGGCGCGTAGTCGCTTACGTTCGAGAAGACCCGGGCCGCGAATTCGTCTTTTCCCGCCTTATCCCACGACTTTCCGTCTGTGCGATTTAGCGGCGCGTACTGAATAAACATCGACATCAATTGCTTGCCCTTCGGAGCAATCGTTTCGTCCATGACACTGGCCATCGTCATTTCGATGATCGGTTTTTCCGACGGGAGGCCTTTTTTCGCGTCTTCGAAGGCGCGTTCCATGAACTCCATGTTGGGTCCAATGTGCATCGTGCCACGATGGTGATCCATTGGAGTGCTGCCAGGCTTCGCCGTGAAGTTGGGCACGCCGTTCAGCGCTACGTTGATCTTGATAACACCACTGCGCATGCGTATGGCCTTGATGCCGTCCGTGAAATCCGTCGGAAGCTCTTTGGAGTCGACCATGCCGAGGAAGGTCCGATGCGGGTCCGCATTCGATATAACCTTCTTGGCGGAAAACTCACGACCGTCTTTAAGCGCGACGCCGATGGCGACACCATTCTTGATGATGATGTTGTCTACGTCGGCGTTAGTCAGAATCGTGCCGCCGCTCGCCAGGAAGGACTGCGCGATGGAGTTGCTGATCCCTCCCATGCCGCCACGGGAATATCCCCACACGCCGGGTTTGCCATTCGTCTCGCCCATCACGTGGTGGAAAAGCACGTACGCCGTGCCCGGGCTATAAGGGCCGGCCCACGCCCCGATAATGCCGTCGGAAGCCAGACGCGATTTTAAGGCATCCGATTCGAACCAATAATCGAGGTAATCCGCTACGCTCATCGAGAACACGCGCAGATGATCGTAAAGCTCGGTGCCGATGCCCTTAACGCGGCCCATTAATTTTAACGAACCCAGTAGATCGGTAAGCTTCCGGGAGGTGGGGTCCGGCGGCACCATCGTCAATAGCGGCATCACGAACCTAGACATTTCTTCGAGCTTCCGCTCGAACTCGGGGTATTTCTCCGCGTCCTTCTTGGAAAACTTGGCGATCTCTTCGCAGGTTTTTTTCTGGTCGCGCCAGAACATCATGTAGCGGCCATCCGGAAACGGCGAAAAGGACGATGGGTCGCGTTCGATGATCTCGTAGCCGTACTTCTTAAGCTCCAACTCCTGGATGATCTCCGGCCGCATGAGGCTACAGACGTAAGAGGTGGTCGAGACTTTGTAGCCAGGGAAGACTTCTTCGGTGACGCAGGCGCCGCCGACGAGGTGCCGACGTTCCAGCACCAACGTGCGCATGCCGCTCTTTTGGAGGTAAGCCGCCGTAATGAGCCCGTTATGACCGCCGCCGACAACGATTGCGTCATATCTGGAAGCCAAACCAGTGCTACCGCTGATGTCTTTCTGTCCCATGCCCGCTCCTTCAAAAAATTGAGTCCCTTGGGCGTACTACAAGCAGCGTCATCCGCACAGCGCATTTTGAGCGCAATTGCCTAGCGCGCCGCTTCTTGGCGACCGCTTTGGGTAGGCGTAACTTCCTCAAGACCAAAATGAACACGAAGGAAAAACCAATGCGAAATCTGATTGCTCTTGTAGTCGTCAATCTGCTGTTCACCTCCGCCGGCTTTGCCGTCGGGCCGTTCCGTTTCGAACTGAAAGGCATCCCCAAGGTTAAGGACTCGGGTTGCGTCGAGACCGCCCACCTTTTCGGCCAGGTCTTCAAAAGCGCTACCGGCGCGAAAGTTCTCCGATCGCACTGCGACGCCGAACACGATCGCAGTTACGATATTCGGATCGGCTACGAAGCCGAAAAGGAGCTGCCGCTTGTGACTTCAGAATCGGGCACCTTTTACGCGGGCCACTACGCCAAACTTGAAGACTGCGTGGCCGACCTGCCCGCGCAGCTCAGACTCTTTGAAGCACACACCAAGTTAAAAGCGTTTCATTCCTATTGCTACATCGATCAATCCAGCATCGAAACCAGCATCGGCACCCGTTTCGACGCCGTCGGAACCCCGGCCGAATGGCCGCAGGTATTCATGCAGCGTTCATTTACGACGCCCATCGCCCCCGAAACGCTGGTGCAGGATCTGGAGGCGGCTTTGAAGGCCCGCAACCAAACTGCGGCCGTCGTCACGGTCGTCCGTCCTAAGAATGGAATCGATTTCACGCGCATCGTAATGAAATATTTCGGCGCCGAGCTGGTGTCGCTCAAATTAAAAAAGGATGATTTCTACTACGCGACCAAGTCGGAGTGCGATGAGGCGAAGGGTCGTTTAACGGCGGTGTTCGCCGAACAAGGAATTTTTCCAGCGACCTCGTTCTGTAGCCTTTACGCCCTGAACGGGCGAGTCGCGATTAACTTTATCGCTACGCAGAAAACGAAATGGTATCGCTCGGAGCTGGCCAAGGACCTCTTTCAGAGTTTTTCCGATTGCAACGCTAACCGCGACCGGATCCTGAATTACTTTAAAGTCACCTTGAAGCAGCCCGTGTTTGGCCTGGAGTGCGCTCAGTCGCGCGGCGACGGATTCACGCCGTTCGGCCCGCGTGCCTACCGCGCTGAGTTACTATTCCCGTGCGCCTCATTCGGCGACCAGGAATGCCGCCGGCCGCTGTTCCCGTAATTATTCGTAACGGCGCAAATGCCTGAGCAGGGAGAGGTCCTGGGTGTCCTTAGCGAAATCCAGGGCCGCTTCCAGCTCGTCCGGGTCCTGAAAGTAGTCACGAGAGATTTTTTTCAGCGTTACCGACGCGTCCTCCATCCTTCCCGAATCGCGTTCGAGCGTGAAGCGGTAGAACTGGAGCCACTCGGCCGACCGTTCACGCTGAAGCTCTTTCACGTGATCGAGGGCGTGGTCCTTTTCGCCGACGCGATCGTAACAAACGCTTAAGTGGTAGCGCACGTGCGAATCCTCGGGACTTCGCTTTAGGGCGGCCCGTGCGAACGGCAACGCCCGTTCATATTCACCGGCATCAAACAGGAGCACCGACTGGTGAAAATCCACCCTGGGTTCTACTTTTTTGTCCGCACGTAAGCGTGCGTAATAAATTTCGGCGGCCTTTTCCTGCCCTACCAAAAGGTGCGAATCGCCCGCCACGAAGTAGTTCGTAGGATACAGACCCTTGTCCGAAATCACATTCTCGATGGCGCGGCGATGCAGCTCGCCCTCGCGGCAGTAAGCCAAGGCGAATACCAGATTTAGCCGCGCGGAACGCAGCTCCGTGTCTAGCAAAAGAGCTTTCTCGTAAAATCGGCGGGCCTCCGCAAAGTCCTTGTGGCAGAACGAGAGGTTGCCTTCGATCGTGAGCAGCAGGGCTTGACCAAAGTTCTCTTTCTCGCGCGACCAAAAATCCGACCACGTGCCGATGTCGCGAATCGCTTTACTCCGCGTTCCGGTAATGGTTTCCAGTGCGCCGCTCAGGTGGCGATCGAACTGCCCCGGAAACGAATGCCACAGGGCCAAAATCTTCTCCACGAGGGTGTCTTTAAAAAGCATCCCTTCGCGCGCTAGCTCGTTCACATTTTCAAACTGCGAGTAAAAACGGCTGTCAATTTCTAGAAACCCGGCTTTCTCGGGGTTCGTCAGACACAGGTGGTAGAGGTAACGGATGGTTGACTCGAAATTGCCTTCGACGTTTTCGCCGTGCTCGATGAACCAACCTAACTCCGCCAGCCAGTACAACGTGGAGCGCAGCTCCTCTTCGAGCTCTACTTCACGG
>JAYUBV010000380.1:0-16012 GCA_043740655.1 Pseudomonadota bacterium
CGGATCGGTTCGCCACCATTTAGTAAGAACGCCCGCGGTCAGTCTTCTTCTACCTCGGGCATTTCTGGCCCGCGGGCTTTCAGTTCGCTCGCCATCTTCGGCCCCCCGACTTTCGGGCTCGGTTCGGATTCGGGCGGAGCAGGCGGTAAATGGGACAGTGTCACGTCTTTCCCCCCTTGAAACACCGCCTCGTAGGAGTATACCGTCGCTGGACGCCCCGCGCTGCGTTTCTGGAAAAAAATCATAGAATTACGATGGGTTCTTAGCTAAAGTCTTAAGATTCTAGTTATCTAGAGAGGGAGCTAAATAGTGTCAGAATTTAAAGTAGGTATTCGAGTTCGGGACGGCGAGCCCTTCGACGTTGCCTTACGCCGCTTCAAGAAGGACTGCGAAAAGGCAGGAATCCTTTCCGATATCCGCAAACATGAGAATTACGAAAAACCATCGGTTCGTCGTAAGAAGAAATCCATCGCCGCTCGCAAGCGCGCGTTGAAAAAGGGACGCGATCGGGGCGATCGAAACTAGGCTTCGACCGTTCTTACTGCGGACGTCACTCGCCGATGTCTTCGTTCCATAACTCAGGGCGCGCGCGGATGAACTCTTTCATCATCTGAATGCAGGTCTTGTCCTGCACGATTTCTAGATGCACGCCGCGCGATCGCACGTAATCTTCCGGCCCACGGAACGTTAGGTTCTCACCGATGATGATGCGCGGGATTTTGTAGAGCAGGCTCGTGCCACTACACATGTCACAGGGTGAAAGGGTCGAGTAGAGCGTGGCCCGTTCGTAGTCTTTCGCTTTCAACCTCCCGGCCCGCTCAAAACAGTCCATCTCGGCGTGCAGGATACTACTTCCCTTCTGCACACGCCGGTTGTGGCCGCGCCCCACGATCTTGTTGTCGATGACGAGCACCGACCCGATGGGAATGCCGCCCTCTTTCAAACCGAGCTTGGCCTCTTCAATCGCCGCCTCTAAAAAGTGGTCCATCAATCCCCCTGCTTACTCAAGGCGCGGTAAACCGCGCCGGAAATGAAAAAGCCGACGAACCAGGCGTAGTGGTACAGCCCGCTGATGAAAGCCGGTACGGCGTTCTGCGGTATCGCCTTAATTTGCACGAGAAAGCCCGGCACGTTCGGCAGTATGCCGGCGACCAGCGCAATAATCGCCACGTGATTGAAGCCGCCTTGATACCAGTACCGACTTTTTTCCGTGTAAAGCTCGTCTACGTGCAGGATCTGTTTCCGCACGAAGAAGTAGTCCACGATCAGGATGCCGCCGATAGGGCCAAGTAAAGACGAGTAGGCGATGAGCCACGTAAAAATGTAGCCCGTCGGATCGGCCATTAGCTTCCACGGCAGGATGAGTAACCCAATCACGCCCGTAATGTAGCCACCAAGCTTAAAATCGATCTTTTCCGGAGAGAGATTGGAAAAGTCGTTTGCGGGGCTCACGATATTAGCCGCGATGTTGGTCGCCAATGTCGAGATGACGACCGCTAGCATGGCGAAGGTCACCATCAGCGGCGAGTCGAACTTGCCCGCCAAGACGACCGGATCCCAAATCGCGTGGCCGTAAACAATCGCCGAAGCGCTGGTCACCACGACCCCCACAAACGCGAAGGCCGTCATCGAGGTCGGCAAACCCAACGCCTGGCCGGTGATCTGCGCCCGCTGCGATTGCGCGTACCGGGTGAAGTCAGGAATATTGAGCGACAGCGTGGCCCAGAACCCGACCATGCCGGTCAGCGCCGGAAAAAAGAAGTGGAAGAACTCGCCCGCAGTCTGGAATTTAGACGGCTGCGCCAAGATCGGCCCCAGCCCCTTTGCCGCAACGAGCGCCCAGGCCAGCAGCGCCAGCGCCGCAAAGGGGAGGAACACCGCTTTAAAGAGCAAAAGTTTCTTGATGCTGTCGATGCCCTTGTAGACGACGAACATGTTCAGGCACCAGAATAGGAAGAACGTAATCGCCGGAGCCGTGTCGAGCCCCATCCACGCCGGAAAGACTGTGCCCCACGTGCCGAACGACGGAACCCAGAGCTTAATCGCCTGGAACAGCGAGAAACCGCCGATCCAGGTCTGGATGCCGAACCAGCCGCAGGCGACGATGGCGCGCAGAATTGCCGGAATGTTGGCGCCGCGGATGCCGAAGCTGGCGCGCGCGAAGACGGGAAACGGAATGCCGTACCGGGTGCCCGCGTGGCCGTTTAGTACCATGGGGACCAGTACGATCGCGTTACCCAAGAACACCGTGAGAATCGCCTGCCACCAGTTCATTCCCCCTTCGATGAGGGAACTCGCCAGCATGTACGTCGGAATGCACAGGCTCATGCTGATCCACAGGGCCGCGTAGTTCCACGTTCCCCAGGTTCGTTTGTGCGCCGGAACTACCGCGAGATCTTCATTGCTGTAACTGGCCATGGTGCCTCCGCTTAGGTCAGCGTGTTGCCAGCGTAACTCTCGTGCAGTTCGTACGGGAATGGCTGCTTGCTGTCGTAAAGTTCCATGCAATCGGGCACGGGGCATACGGCCACGCACAGGTTACACCCCGTGCAGCTATCGTAGATCACTTTCGCGACGTTACGCGCCCCCTTGGTGCGGCTCGTGTCCGTAATCGCCTCCAACTTCAAAGCGTCGTAACCCGCATCGTCGCAGGCGACCACGCAGATATTGCAGCCCGTGCAGGTGGCCTCGTTGACCTTCACCTTTTCCGAAGCGGACTGCTTCAGCAGGAACTCAAAGCTCGTCACGTGCTTGTGCAAATCACCGACGATGTCGTTGACGGACTTAAAGCCCATCTCGCCCATATACTTCTCAATCCCCCGGTTCATCCCCTCGACGATCTTGAAACCGCGGATCATGATCTCGGTGCACACCTGCAGCTGGCCGGCCCCCATGAGGAGGTACTCCACGCCTTCCTGCCAATTCGAAATCCCGCCGACACCGGAGATGGGTAGCCCCGTGGCGTTCTTGCACTCGGCCACGCACTTAAGCCCAATGGGTTTCACCGCGTTGCCGCTGATGCCGCCGATCGCGGTATAGCCCTTCACCGAAAGGTGCGGCTGCTTTTTATAAATATCCACGCCGATGATGCCATTGACCGTATTAATGACGGTGATGGCATCCGTGCCGGCCTGTTGCGCCGCCTTGGCCATAACGGAAATGTTCGTCACGTTCGGCGTCAGCTTCGTCAGGATGGGCACCCGGCTCGCCTGCTTCGCGGCCGTCACGATATTGCCGACGATGACCGGATCCTGGGAGCAGACGGCCCCCATGTCCCGCTCGGGCATGCCGTGCGGGCAGCCCAAGTTTAGCTCGACCGCATCGCAACCGACCTTGTTCATCTCTTCGACCAGCTTCCCCCATGCGTTCATATCGTGGCCCGGGGCCATGACCGAACCAATGATCATCTTCTTGGGGTAGCGCTTGCGAAGAATCTTAAGCTCTTCAAGCCAGATAGAAAGTTTTCGGTCCGTGATTAGCTCGATGTTTTGCATCGCGATCTCACGGTTCCACTTCTTCATCGTATGGATACGCGGCGCTACGTTGATGATCGGCTCTTCGACCGGGCCCACGGTCTTGATGATGGCAGAACCCCAACCGGCGTCGAAGGCCTTGGCGATAAGCTCCCCCGTAGCCGACGGTGGAGCGGACGCGATACACCAGGGATTTTCCATTTCAAAACCAAGAAAGTTAGTTTTGAGTTTGTTCATGCCGAGCGCCCCGCTTCGATCTGCGTCAACCCTTCGTCGACCGCCTTTAGGAAGCGATCGCACTCGGCCCGCGTAATTCCCAGCGGTGGCGCGATGCGCACTACGTTACCGTACAGGCCGCCCTTGCCGAAGAGCACGCCTTTCTCGCGCGCAATCTCCATCAGCTCATTCGTTTCCGCCGAAGCGTGTTCCTTCGTGTCGCGATTCTTCACCAGCTCGAAGCCCATCAGTAGGCCACGGCCGCGGACGTCGCCGATAAGCGGATGCTTTTTCATCATCTGCTTCAGCTGGTCCCGCATGTACTCACCCTGCACCTTAGAGTTCTCGATGAGCTTTTCCTCGCGGATAATCTCGATCGTGATCTTGGCCTGGGTCGTCGGGAAGGGATCGCTACCGAAAGTATTAAAGAACGTTTTGCCCGCCATCGATTCGCTGACGTCGGACTTCATCATCGTCGCTCCGATGGGTGCCCCGTTGCCGAGTCCCTTCGCCATCGTAATCATGTCGGCGTCGATGCCGATCTCTTTGGTAAGCAGCAGGTTGTCGCCGCAGCGACCGGCGCCGGTCTGCACTTCGTCGCTGATGTACTTGCCGCCATACTTGTGCACGATCTTGGCGACCTCGTGGAAATACTCGTTAGGCGGGGTGATAAAGCCGCCGACCCCCATTACGGGTTCCGCGATGAAACCCGCGATCTTGCCGTGGGTCGAGGTCTGAATGGTCGTCTCCACGTTCTTCGCGCACTCCAGCTCACAACTCTCGACCTTCTTACCGAAGGGACAACGGTAGCAGTAGGGCTCCATTGCCGACGTCACCGAGGTGACGGGCTGGGAACGAAAGCGCCACGTGTGGTGACCACAGCTCGCCAGCGTTGACGACGTGCAGCCGTGGTAGCTATGGCGCAGGTTCACGATCATCGTTTCCCCGGTGGCCTGACGGGCGGCCATGAAGGCTAGCTCGTTGGCTTCGCTACCGGAGTTGGTGAAGAAGATCCGATCGATGCCCTTAGGGGCCTCTTCCACCAACATTTCGGCCAGCTCCGCGGAACGACGGTTCATATAGAGCGTCGTGGTATGCTGGATCTCGTCGCTCTCCAGCATCTTCATCAGTTCTTTTTTGATCCTGGGGTGGTTGTGCCCCGCCGAGATACAAACGATGCCGCCGACGCAGTCGAGGTATTCGGTCCCGGCTTCGTCGTAAACGTAATGCCCCTTCGCTTTCACGAGTTGAAGCGGCTTTTTGTAGTAATGCGCCACGGGCGCAATGAAGTGTTTTTTACGTAGCGCCAAGATCTCTTCGGTAGTCATCGGTCGTGCTCCAGTTAAGCTTGGGTGATCGGGCCGTAGGTCTCAGGGCGCCGATCGCGAAAAAATTGCCACAGGTCGCGAATTTCTTTGACCTCGTCGAAATCAATTTCGGTAACGAGCAGCTCGTCTTTATCTCGCGAGGCTTTGTTAATAATCTTGCCCTTAGGGCTCGCCACGTACGACTGTCCGTAGAATTCACCGATGCCCCACGGGGCTTCGGTGCCCACGCGGTTAATCGCCGCCACGAAGTAGCCGTTGGCCACCGCGTGCGCCGGCTGTTCGAGTTCCCAGAGGTATTCCGAGAGCCCGGCCACCGTAGCGGAGGGATTGAAGACGATCTCCGCTCCGTTCAACCCCAAACAACGGGCGCCATCCGGAAAATGACGATCGTAGCAGATGTAAACGCCGACGTTGCCGTAGGCGGTCTTGAAAACCGGATAGCCCAGGTTGCCGGGCTTGAAGAAAAACTTTTCCCAGAACCCCTTCACCTGCGGGATGTGGTTCTTGCGGTACTTGCCCAGATACTTGCCGTCGGCGTCGATGACGGCCGCGGTGTTGTAGTACACGCCAGTAATCTCTACCTCGTAAATGGGGACTACAATCACCATGTTGTACTTTTTGGCGTACTCCTGCATCAGCTTGGTAGTCGGTCCGTCGGGAATGTGCTCCGTAAGCCCGTACCATTTACTATCTTGGGAAGGGCAGAAATAGGGGCCGGTAAAAACCTCCTGCATGCACAGCATCTGCACTCCGGCCTTGCCCGCCTTTTCAATGAAGGGGATGTGCGCTTCGATCATCCCCTGGCGGTGTTCTTCGCACGACTTTTCCGCCGCCACTTTCGTCGCCATCTGAATCAGACCGATTTTCACCTTACGTGCCATACGAGCTCCTTCGCCAACTTTTAGACCGCGTCCGGATTAAACCGTTTACGGGGTAGATACTGCCCAAACCCTTTGCCGACGAGGGCCTTCCCATCGTCGATGGCCAACGTACCGCGCAGGAATACCTGCCGCACCTTGCCCGTAACCTTCCACCCCTCGTAAGACGAGTAGTCACATCGCATGTGGTGCGTTTCCGCCGACAGCGTGTGCTGCTTCTTAGGATCAAAGATCACCAGGTCCGCGTCACCGCCCACCGCGATCGTTCCCTTACGCGGGTATAGACCGAATATTTTAGCCGGCGCGGTGCAGTTCACTTCCACAAAACGGTTGAGCGTCATGCGGTTTTTGATCACCCCTTCCGAGAACATCAGCTCCATGCGGTTCTCGATGCCCGGAGCGCCATTGGGAATCTTCGAAAAGTCTTTCTCGCCGGCCTTCTTCTGGTCCATGCAGAAGGGGCAATGGTCGGTGGCGACCGTATGGACCAGCCCCTGGTGCAGGCCGTTCCACAGCGCCTCCTGATCTTTTTTCTTTCGGATGGGCGGGCTCATCACCCACTTGCTGCCCTCAAATCCCGGCCGATCGTAGACCGAATCGTCGAGTAGCAGATACTGCACGCAGGTCTCGACCAGCACGCGCTGATTGCGTTTGGTCGCTTCGCGCACGCGGTTTAGCGCCCCTTCGCAGGTCATGTGCACCACGTACAACGGGTGATTGCCCGCGTAGGCGATGTCGATGGCACGGCCGGTGGCCTCGGCTTCGACAATCTCGGGGCGCGATAGCGCGTGGTACTTCGGCGCCGTATTACCGGCGGCGCGGTTCTGCTGGATTAGCGAGTCGGCAAGATCGCCGTTCTCGGCGTGCACGGTAACGAGGCCACCGTGCTTTTTGACTTCGTTCATCAGACCAATCATCTGACGATCGTCGATCATCAGCGAGCCCTTGTAGGCCATGAACGTTTTAAAAGAAGTGACCCCTTCCCGCTCGATCAACCCCTGGATCTCGGCGCGGGTGTTCTCGTTGAAGTCGACGACCACGACGTGGAACGCGTAGTCGCCGGCCGCTTTACCCTTGGCCTTCTCGTGCCAGGCCTTAAGCCCCTCGCCCAGGGATTTGCCGGGGGACTGAAACGCAAAATCGATGATGGAGGTCGTGCCGCCGTGGAGTGCTGCCAGCGTGCCGGTTTCGAAATCGTCGCTCGCCACCGTGCCCATGAACGGCATATCGAGGTGGGTGTGGGCATCAATTCCGCCGGGGAAAACATAGCACCCCTTAGCGTCGATTACCTTGTCGGCCTTGTGCGCCAGCCCCTTCGAGATGGCCTGCACCGCCTCGCCGCTGATAAAAATGTCCGCTTCAAAAGTATCCGTAGCCGTTACGACGATTCCGTTCGTGATGCAGGTCGTAGTCATAGTTCTCCGTTTCAGTCATTACGAGCGCCGCCGGGCCGACGCCAGGCGAATCTCGTCGAATGAGATCCAACCCATTTGTCCTCATGCCACGGGGTTGCTTCGGGCTTCGCCCTCGCAATGACAATCCTTACCAAATATTCGAATCCTTGTTCCAACGCTGAATCGTAACTTTCGTATCCGTAAAAAAATTCATGCAGCCGGTACCATGTGCCTTCACATCGCCGAAGAACGAATCCTTCGCCCCGCCAAACGAGAAAAACGCCATCGGAGCCGGAACGCCGATGTTCAACCCCAGCATGGTCGGCGCCGCTTCGTAGCTAAACTGTCGCGCGGCCGCGCCCGAGCCCGTGAAGAGCGAAGCGGTGTTGGCGAAGGGGGAGTTGTTGATCCACTGGATCGACTCGTCCAACGACTTCGCTCTGGCTAAGCACACCACGGGTCCAAAGATCTCTTCCTTAGCAACCCGCATGTGCGGCTGCACGTTGCCGATGATGGTGGGTTTCAGGAAATAGCCTTTACCCGCGTAATTGCGGCCATCGAGGAGAATCTCCGCCCCTTCGTCCACCGCCGACTGAATCAGCCCTTTTATCCTTTCGACGGACGCGCGCGAAATAACCGGCCCCATCTGCGTGCGCGGATCGCTGCCGTCACCGATGATGATGTCGCTGGCATATTGCAGCATCCGTTTTTTCACGTCGTCGTAAACCTCGCCGACGGCGACCACCACCGAACCCGCCAGGCAGCGTTGCCCGGCACACCCGATGATTGATTCCAAACAGGTCTTTACCGTGTGTTCCAACACCGCGTCGGGCAGCACCACCATGAAGTTCTTAGCCCCGCCTAACGCCTGCACCCGCTTACCCGCCGCCGTGCCCGTCGTATAGACGTGCTTCGCCACGGGTGTGGAGCCTACGAACGAAACGCCGCGCACGTCGGGATGCGTGCAAAGCGCGTTCACGACGTCTTTGCCGCCCACGACTAAGTTCATCACGCCCTTCGGGAAGCCGGCCTTTTCGATTAGTTCGAAGATGCGCAGCTGCGACAGCGGCACGCGTTCGGACGGTTTCAGCACGAAGGTGTTTCCGCTCGCCACCGCGAATGGCCAGAACCAGAAGGGAACCATCGCCGGAAAGTTGAACGGCGTGATTGCCGCGAACACCCCCATCGGCTGGCGAATCGACATGCTGTCGATCCCGGCCGCGATGTCTTCCGACGCCTGCCCCAGCATCATCGAGGGAATCCCGCACGCGGTCTCCACCATCTGGATTCCGCGGCGGACATCGCCCCGCGATTCCACCAGCGTCTTACCGTGTTCCTTAGTGCAAAGTTTAACCAGCTCATCGAGGTTCTCTTCGAGGAGAGTTTTAAGCTTAAAGAGCGGCTGCACGCGATCGATGGCGGGCACTCGGCGCCAGGTGACAAAAGCGTGCTTCGCGGCCGCTACGGCCCGATCCACGTCCACCTTGGTACCCAGCGGGCAGCGGTCGAGCACCTCTTCCGTGGCCGGGTTGATGATATCTACCATCTCGGTGCCTAGCGAGGGCACCCATTCGCCGCCAATGTAGTTTCTAACCATCGTCATTCTCCCGAAACAAGGAGCGTAACACCACTTTTTCCCTTTTTGCTACTTGCTCCTGGGCTGAATTAACGCGGTTCGTTGTCCGGTGCCTTTTAGAATTTACTCGGTCATAGACAGGTCGACCGGCGGAGTGTAGTTCCGGTACCCTAAATTTTACTGGCGGGCGCTATCCGACGTCCGTTTGCCGATATCCGCGTTGCGCCGGGCAGCGTCTGTCTTTCGGGCCTCCCATTTACAGCCCGCGACACTTGGCCTCAGAAAATCGCAGTGCGCCTATCGCGCGCCAGTTTTACTATTGAACGACACGTGACTCTCCGAACGAGGGGAGGTCGCACGATCTCAGACCACAGCGTGTATACGCTCTGGACACCTGCCCAGCGCAAAACGTTACTTTGTCGCCCTACGTGTACCCGCGCAGAGTTCGGCGGGCTGAAGACACGTGGCATACCACTTGCTCCTTGGCAGCACATGCAGAGAACCGAAGTTGGTTCTCCGTTTAACGGTGGGTCGAAGGCGTTTTTTTAGGAGTAGTGAGTTTATGTCGCGTGGAATGAAATTATTCATGTTGAGTTTCGTGGCGTTCGGCTTCGTCTCCGCGGATGCTTTCGCGGAAATGATGCCCCCAATTCAGCAGGTGGGCGGCTTCACGCCGTTCATGGGTCAGCAGATGGTTACTAGCCGCACTAGCGTGCGCGTTAGCGTGAACGCGTATTCGCGTCGCGCGGTGAATCCGGTTGGCGTGGGTGTCGGAGTCGGTGGACCGATGCCGTATCCCGGTGGCCCGATTCCCCAGGGAACGCACGGCCCGATGATGGGTGGTCCCGGTTGTCCCCCGCCTCCGTGCGGTGGTGGAGTACACGTTAACGTTCAAGGCTGTGGCCGCATGGCTTGCGGTGGCGGACAGGGTTGCGGCCGTGGCCGTTCCTGTGGCGGCGCCCGCATCCGTGGTTGCATGCGCAGATGCGGTGGTGGCGGCCGTGGCGGAGGCGTTCGCGTCTCGGTACGTATCGGTGGTGGCGGACGTGGACGTGGTTGCTTCGGCCGTGGCCGTCGTTGCTAGTCTAACGTCGTAACGAAAATTTTAGAAAGCGGTCTTCGCCCTGCGAAGACCGCTTTTTTTCGATTTGGCGCGCGCTTGACTCAACGAGATGGCTTCGTCCCTGAACGGGCTTCGCCATGACAGTTCTAAAACCATCGGTTTACTTGCGAATCACGAGCTGCCGCAGCCGATCCATCTGCCGGACCATCTCGGCGCGTTTGTCCGCCGATAACGTTTGCAGCAATGCCTGGCAGGATTTGTGGGCAATATCTTCGAAGCAGTTGGCGAAGGCGACCTTGGTGACGTGCTTGCCTAAATCCTGGTGGAAGCGGTATCCGGCGGTGCCGGCAAAAACGGTAAACGCCACGGCCGCAACGGTCGCGCGCACCCAGCGTTTTTCACTGATGCGGCAGGTAAGGGCTAACGCCGCTCCGCCGATAAGGGCCGGAATCGCGACCCACAAAAATTGGTGAAGCGTTTGGGTGAGCGTATAGCCGAGCCACGATTTGGTGAGCGGCATCTGGGCTAGGAATAACGTGGGAAACAAAAGCGTAAGCAGAACGAGTCCCGTGCCGAACGCGACGGTCTCGGGGCGCAGGTCGGTCCAGTGAAAACCCAAGGACCCCGTCATTACGCTTTGGCGAAGCCGGGTCAAAAGCGAATTCAGTTCGAGGGTGAACTGGCGGCGTAAGCGTTTGCCAATCCAGCCCTCTTCCAAAAGATTGATGGGAATGGGTAGTCGGTACATCCCGGCGAGATTCGCCAGCCAGCCTGGCAGCATCCACGCTTTGATTTCCAAGCGCGATTCGGTGCCACGGATTTCCACGTACTGACGAAGCCAAATCGAGTCCGGCCCCTTAACGTAGAGACGTTTCGAGTTACCCTTCATGGCCACCATGCGGAAACTATTCTCCGAGGCCCAGTGCTCGACCATGATCCAAGGTTCACTAGTGCGTAAGGAAAAACTACGGTACCAGCGTCCGTCGCGATCGATCTCTTCGTAACTACGTTCTTTTAGCTCCATGACGCGGCTTGAAAGAGCAAGCCAGGTGCCACGGGGAACCGGTGTATTCGTGAAGTGCGTTGAGGCTGGGGCAGCTCAGGGATCGCTCATCGGACGAATTACGGCACCAGTCGGTTGCGTGGATTGACGATCCGGATGAAATCGCTGTCCGGTTGGTCCAGCATCGATCCACGAATCAAGATCGACTCTCCATCCGGTGAGAGATCAAAGTAGCCGGCCGCCGTCTTTATGATCTCGCTGGTCTTGCCGGTTTCTAAATCCGTCCAGTGCACCATGTAGTAGTTACCCACGGCGTAGTAACTTACGCCCATCATTTCCCGGCCGTTGGGGTGAAGAAAAATGCGATTCATCCTAGCGGCCCCCGGATGGCTGGCCGACAGATCCCGAATGCTGCCGTCTTTTACGTCGACCACCGTCAGATTGCCGGGATCGGGAAAGTGTTTAAGCACGACGTAACGAGAGGTCGCCGTCACGGGGCCGCTAAACAATTGGTACTCATTCACGGAGGGCCGAAGTTTGGCAATGGTTTTCCAGGTGGCTTTCCCAGTGGCATCGAAGGTCCCCCACTGCACCTCCGTGCCGATCTTAGACGGAGTCAGCACGACGATAGCATTTTCGCCCTTCACCGTGCCCCAGCTCATGCGCTCGTCGGATTTGTAACCTTTGAGGAAGGGGCCATGCCCCTTGATCGTACTCACGGCTTTTTTGTCGAGATCGTATAGACGAAGTTTATGGGTATCCTCCAGCTGCGCCACAATCCAATTGGACCGGGCAAGGGGAGTAACGTTTTCAAGGTTCGTATCCCGGAAACGCCCGACGAGTCTGGACCTCCACTTTAAGGGATGGATGACCGTTCCCGGCGAACTTAATTTCCCATCCTTTAGTTCGTGAACGATCAGTTGATCCCCCACCTGCACGACGACCCTTTTTCCGTCGCTGGTGATGACCGGATGGTGGATCGACCCGGTCGCGTACCCCGGTACGGTAGTTTGCGTTCGCGTTTGCGTATCGTAGAGAAAGACGTACGGCTCAAAATTAGGCGAATGCCCCGAGCGCCTCCCGACGAAGTAACGGCCGCCCGGAACCGGCTTGGCGTCCTTCGCTCCCTCAAAATCATACTGTTCGTCCCGGCGTCCCCCCGCGATCGCCTCGTGCAGCTTGGCCTCGGTGGCGGTGATCCCTCCGCGTCGGCGTTGCACCAACGCCATGAGGCTAGCCCGATTCTCCGGCGTGTCCCAGCCCAGCTGCTGCAACATGCCGCGGAATTCGTTCAGGTGTTTGCCGACGAAGTAGAGGTCATGACGGTCGACCTGGGCGGCAAAGGGATCGCCACCGTTTTCAATCGCTTCGAGTAAAAGTTGCCGCACCCCTTCGTCCCGCGGCATATCGAGCAGCGCTTCGTAGGTGGAATGCAGTAGCTCCCTTGCCCTCGGGTCTTCCGCGGACAGACTGTAAAAGCCAGCGAAGCAGGTATTTAGACGAAGATTCGTGGCGGAGGCCTGAAACGGCAGCATCGCCAAGCACAGGAATAGAAACCTCACGGCGAACCCAACCTTGCGCGGTAATGCATGACCCGCACCTGGTGTGGAAATAACGCCAGCATCGTTTCGCCATCGCCGGAATAGATGACCGAGGTGCCGCGGACGACAAAACTCCCGGAGAGGGTACCCGTCGACAAATCCACCACGTGAACGGTGACCTCGTTGTTCATATATTGCGTTACCATCAGTTCTTTGCCGTTCGGGTGCATTTTATAATCCCGGCCACCGGTCATCGGAGTCCACGGCGGCAAGACTTTATTTAGATCGAACGTTTTACCGGTTTTTAGCTCCAGTACCGTACTCTCACCGTGCTCGGGAATTTGGTGCAAGATCGCGTAATCGCGGCTGGCAAGAAGCCCATTCCCGGAAAAACTCACCTTCACTTGGTACGGCCACGACTTGATCTCCTTCCACGGCCCGAGCTTTCCCTTCTCGTTTATCTCGGCGGACTGAAGCACGTTCTTATTCCGCTGGACGGATTCGAGTAGCACGGTGTTCGTACCCTCCTCGATCCCCCAGCGCACCTGGGCGCCGCCTCCGGGCAATCCGTACCCGGTGGCATTGCTTCCGCCGAGGTGGTGGAACGTCTGCTTTTCCAAATCGTAGAGGTAAAGCCCCTGGCGCCCCGAGTGCTGAACCAGCATCCAGTCGGGATTTTTCAGGGCGTGGATTCGGGCGAACCGCGAACGTTCGCGCCCGGTCTCCGTGAGATGTTCCGTGAGGTGCCGCGCCCCAATTCGCACCATCTGGACGTTCTCTCCATTTTGCCCCACCGTAAAGACCATCATCGCCGGATGGTCCGTGAAAACTAGTTTGGTACCGTCGCTATTGGCAACCGGCGCATTTCCCGAACGCCGTTGGCTAAAATACTTGCGCGTCTCCCCGGTCTGGGTATTGAGAACTCGCAGCTCGTACTGGCCCGTCGGCCCTCCAAAACGGTCCAAACCATTTACGACGAGCGGCCCGCCCGGGATTACCGCCACATAGATATTCTTTTTAAACGGAAAGACCCGATCCATTTCGGTGTGCTTTAAGCGGTCCGGCAAGGTTGCCGCTACCGTTTCCACCCCGTCACGTCGGCGCCGCAATAGGTCGGTAAGCCGCGCTTTATTTTCCGGCGTGTCCCACCCCAAATGCGCCAGCATGCGCTGAAACTCGGCCAGTTTCTTGCGCACGGTTGCCAGTTCCGTTGCTCCGTCGCTCAACACCAGGGGGTCGGTTCCCTTCAGCAGCACGTCGACTAAATGGGTTTTGGCGCCCGCCTCCGTCGGTAACTCCAGAAATGCCTCGTACGTAGTGGTCATCATCGCGAGGGCGCGCGGTTCGTCCGCGGCTAGGTTCGTAAAATTCGCGAAGCAGGTGAAGTCCACCCCGTGGGCGGCGATTGAGTAGAAAAAAATGGGAGTGAGCCAACGCATAGGGTGTTCTCTATTTTACCAGATGCGGCGCGTTCTATTTTTCCCTTTGAGCCCCTGCCTCCCCGTCAGAAAATAGCCTTTCACCCCCATCCACTCATTCGGAGTCAAAACACCATGTGCGTTAAAATCATCATTCCCCTACTCGCCATTGCCTTACTGGCGGCGTGCGGAAACAAAAACGGTAGCTACTACACGACCCCCACCGGCACCCTCGGCAGCTCCAACGCCTCCACCGTAAAAGCTCAGTTAGCCACCGCGGCTAAGATCTCGTTCACTACGCCGGGCGAAGTGGCGGTACCGACCCGCACTAGCTACCCGTCCTCCTGTTTCACTCAAGATCCGGCGACCAAGGTCGACGCGGACGGCGACGGCATTGCCCTAAAGAGCGTCTACACCTTTAACTGCACTAACACCGCGTTCGGCGATCGCACCTACACGATGAAGGGGACCTTCACCGAGGTCGATAAAGACGATTCGGTGGGCTCAAACCACGCCGGCGGCTGGCATTACGATATCGACTATAACTGGAACTTCGCGCCGGGCAGCGGCACGTCGGGCAGCGGCATCTATGCGTTAAAGGGATTCTTCGACCTGGCGAAGGGCAGCGCCAGCAACTACGTCTACTCGTCAAACTTCCAGAATTCCTTTTCGGGCAGCGCCAGCCCGACACGCGCCACCACGTATGCCGTCATCTTCGGCAGCACGTGGAATCACACGATCACTCCCGATGACGTAACGGCGCCTACAAAATCCGGCGCGGTGACCTTCAGCGGATTCTGGGGCTACAAGGTGAACGTCAGTACCCGCGCCGACGCCAATTCCGAACTCGTAGTGCAAGGCTCCAGCACGGGGCTCAAGTACGACGAGACCTGCACCAACTTCTATAAAGAAGGCACGATCACCTTCAAAGCCGGCACCGGTACGATGACGATGGCCTACGGCTGCAACACCGCCACCGTCGTGAAGCTCGACGGAACCGCGATCTAAATTTCAAAAAGGAAAAACGTTATGCGCGCCTCTACCGCCCGGATTTTTCTTCTCTTCGTCCTCATCGCCTTTCCGGCCTTCGCGGAGGATACGGTGGGCTACTACATCGGCTCGTTCGACATGGTGACGATGGGACACAAGGCGGTGGTGGCGTCGACGCTAAACGACCCCAAGCTCGGCATTAAGAAGATTTACATCACGGTCAACTGGAACACGGACAAAGACTTCAACACCTCGATGGAAGAGCGGGTCGAGATGATGCGCCGGACGTACTCCGAGTTCGGCAATCGCGTCGAAATTCTACGCGAGCCACTGGAGGGCCGCCCCGAGTTCGCGCGCTACCTCATCGCTCGGCACCAGGGCAAGGTGCTGGGAATTTTCGGCGACGACACGTTCGACAAGAACTACAAAATTTTCACCAAGGATACCAACGTCCACGACTTCGACTACGTGAAGGTGGCCCGCCCGGAGACCGCCGCCGCCTCGGCGCAAGAATCGGTGTACGTGCCCATTGTTCACGATCACGAGATCGAAGCCGACGGTACATCCTCTAGTGCCGCGCGCAAGGCCCTCGCCGAGGGCCGGGATCCCGCGGCGCTCGGGCTAATTTCGAAGGAGGCGTACGAGTACATCAAGGAACGCGGCCTGTACCAAACCGTGCCTCCCGAAAGAGTCGTAGCGGCCAAGGCGGATTTCCTTGCCCGCTACCAAGCGTTCATCACGGAGATGCAAAAGACGATGCCGGGGGCGGATCTGGCGGCTTTACCGCAGCCGGAGTACAAGCCCACCCAGTCGATTGAAGCGCAATCGGATAAGTTCGTGCGCCACCTCATCACCAATTTGAAAATGAACGTTGAGCAGCAGTTTTCATTCCGACCCAAGGCAGAAAAGTTCTTGGGCATCCGGTACCCGACTAGGCGGCTGCGCTCCACGCAGCGAGCGGGAATTTACTTTGGCTCCTTCGACGGTGGCGTAAATCCGGGGCAGAAGGATGTCGTGCGCGAAGCACTGAAGAACGTGGACGTGCTTTACGTGGCGGCGCTCGGCCGCTCGGCCAAGGAAATTAAGATGCCGCTGGAGGATCGTAAGTCGGCGTTAAAGGAACAACTGGCCG
>JAYUBV010000381.1:0-1513 GCA_043740655.1 Pseudomonadota bacterium
CTTTGCGTTACGAAACACCAAAGACGACTCGCCGGTGAAGGACCTTGAGATCGTTCACGATAAGGTGCTGCACCTGATAATGGTCAGCCAGGATCTGTCGTGGTTCGCCCACGAGCATCCCGACGTCACTAAGCCAGGCGATCTTTCGTTGAAAGGGTTTTCCTTTCCGCAGCCGGGTAACTACGTGCTCTACGCGGACTTCAAGCCTAAGGATCGCAAAGGCGACGTCATTCCGCTTGCGTTGAGGATCGAAGGCGATGCCTCCAAGGCGCAGGCGCTCAAGTTGGATGCTCCGGGCCGCGTGAAGAAGCAGGGCGATTTCGGGGTGGCGCTTTCGCATGCTCCGCTGCTGCAGAGCGGAAGCACGACCAAGCTGGCGTTTGCGATCACGTTAAAGAACAAACCGGTGAATGACATCGAACCATTTCTCGGGGCCCCGGGCCACCTAGTCGGTATCAGCGAAGACACGACCAAGTACCTGCACGCCCATCCTGCCGACCACTCGGCATCGGCTCCGAAGTACGGACCGATCTTAGAGTTCGTAACGAACTTTCCCAAAGCAGGGCTGTACAAGCTCTGGGTGCAGTTTCAGCACGGCGGAAAATTGCAGACCGTTCCCTTCGTAGTCAGCGTAAAATAGCCGTCGTTGCGAGGCGCAGCCCGGGCAGACGCCAGGCGAATCTCGTCGAAAGAGATCCAACGCGTTCGCCCTCATGCCACGGGATTGCTTGGGCTGCGCCTCGCAATGACTACGCAATCGCCCACGTTTTGAAGAAGGCCGCGTGTTTCTCGCGGTAGTCGCGGCAAAGTTCCGGGTGGAAGAGTCCGGCTAACAGCTCCGCGCTATCGGCGATGCGGGGACCCGAACGGTTGAAGTAGGCATTGCCATCGCACACGAACGTTTTCCCATCGCGCGCGGCTGGCAGCTGAAGCAGTTTTTCCAGCACCTGCGGTCGCCCCATCTCCTCCAGCGTCCGCTGCACGTCGAAGCCGCAGGGGTAGATTGCCACTAGCTCGGGGTTCAACGACACGATTTCGCTCCACTCCACCTTGAGGAAGTGGCCGGGATGGCTCACCACGAGCGGTACCCCTCCTGCGATGCGCACTAGTTCGGGGATCCAGCCGCCGCCCACGATAGCGGGTTCGAGCCACTCTAAGTTCAACGCCCGCGGCCAGGTCGTAGCTGGCTTCACCCGTCGAGCCACTTCATCGAGCTGTGCGCGGAACCGATTTTGGAGCGCGCGGGCGGCCTCCTCCGCGCCGGTAGCGATGCCGACCTGGAGGAAGCTCTCTTCGATCTCTTTCAGGGTATAGGGCTTCAGCGACAGGACCTGGGTCTTTACCCCGGTCCAATGGCAGACCGCTTTTTCCACGTCCCGCAGCGAGACCGCGCAGACGTCGCACTGATCCTGGGTAATGACGAGGTCCGGTTTGAGTTCGGCAAGCCTGGCCGAATCGATGTCGTACAGGCTAAGTCCCTTACGGATCCGTTCCTGAACCTCTTCGTGGATGG
>JAYUBV010000382.1:0-5227 GCA_043740655.1 Pseudomonadota bacterium
AAGCAAAGAGTTCGACACCATCGGACGCTGGGCCCAGGAAAAGCTCGATCACTTCGCCAAGTGCCGGAAGGAAGATCCGGCGATGTTCTCTAAAAATCCGGGTCTCGACCAGTGCTACGCCCCGGTGCTGAATTGGTTGAAAGCCCTCACGCCGTTTCGAAGCACCCGCACCGGCATGTTGTACACCGACGAGGATCAAGACACCATTGCCAAGGAGCCTTCGCAAAAACTCGGCATGAACGTTAAGGACGCCGAGTACTACAAACGCACGTCCCAGTTCACGGAGATTCCTGATGATCTCAAAACCAATACGGCGTTGCTCGACGAGCTGAACAAACCGAACAACCTCCCCAAGGTTTACGCCGAACTCGAAAAGGTGAATGTGGCCCGCCAGCAAAAGGGTGAAGCGTTGCTCGAATGGGCGCAGTTCAAAGGCAACGTGCAGGCCTCGGGAAGCCGCACCTTGGTTCGCCTGATGATTTACGCTCCGGGAAACCCGGCCAAGTGGTTCTCCGTAGGGCTTCCGTCCGACGAGGGCACGCGCACGCCGCAATGGTCGGCGGTCGGCGTACACGAACGGAACGGCGAAAAGAACGTCTACTTCAAGGATCACTGGCGCACGTTCACGCGCGACCCTAAGGCGGATTACAAAGATACCAACGCCCACTACGGCACGAACTTCGAAGACGTAAAGGAAGGCAAATTCAGCGACGCCTGCTGGAAGTGCCACAAATCGGGACTAATCCGGCTACCCGTCGACGCGTCGATGCCCGAGGCCGATCGCAAGAAGACTGAGCGCTTCAATAAGCTGATGGAAGGTACGGGGCTAACCGGTAGCGGAGGTTTCTACGATCCGGCGAACCTGGGGCCGGGGCTCGGGGGCGACGCTGATGCGGACGAGGGGCTGCCGGCCCTGCGCGAAAAACTGATGCCCTACTGCGTGGCCGACGCAATCAAGTTCGAAAAGCGGGAAGATAGAAAAGCGCTATACGATAAAATGTGGAAGAGTATCGACCGCCCGAAAATTATGAAGGCGATGAACTGTTCCTCCTGCCACGACGGCGTCCAGCGCGGGAAGCTAACGGTTCCGTTCGGGAATATTCTCTTTCGTTACATCGATGAGAACCGTATGCCGATGCATACGAAGCTGACCGATGACGAGAAGAAGGTGCTCAAGGCCTGCCTCTCGCTCGAATTCGGCGGCCTGGCGGATCCCGACGAACAGATGCGCCTCTCCAACAGCTCAGGGGAAGGCAAGATCTCCAATGGTCCAGGATACAAACCCGACCCCTGGTACGAGGGTATCGAGGGGGTCCCCCAAGTGAAGGGGCTAGTCGAAGGGCGGTTCGCTCGCCAGCTCCTCAACGAGGAGTGCACTCCGAAAGGCAAGCCCGGCGCGGCTCCGGCGGCGACGGCGGATAAAGCGGCCCACGACAAAGGCAAACCTTAACAATCGCTATCGTTCATGCGGGCGAACACCCAGTCCCGAATCCTCCGGCGGTACGCTTGAGTTACATCATCAACCCCTAACGGAGGACCTCCATGTCTCAGATTATCTTAAAGGGCATGCTCGCGCTGGCGCTGTTCAACTTCGCCGGAACCACGAGTCACGCCGCGGACCACGCCACCAAACAAGACAGCACCGGTTGCATCGCGGGCCACGGTGTGCAGAACGCCGACGTTCTAGATCACGACTGCGGCTGCCACACCGGTGACGTCTGCACCGATCCCGACTGCGATTGCGGCTGCCACGATGGCGGCGACTGTGACTGCGCCAATGGTGGTTGCTCGGTAGGCGGCGATTGTGGCAATGGCGGCTGCTCCGTGGGTGGTGGCAATGGCGGCTGCTCCGTGGGTGGTTGCAACGGCGGCGACTGTGGCTGTGGAAACTGCGGCAACGGTGGTTGCTCGGTGAACGGCGGCTGTAACGGCGGAAACTGCGGCAACGGCGGTTGCTCGGTGAACGGTGGCTGTAACGGCGGAAACTGCGGCAACGGCGGTTGCCATGCCGGCGGATGCGGCACGGGTTGCGGCGGTGGTTGCCACGGCGGAAACCCGCCCACGGTGAACTAATCGTCTCCCATCATGACACGCTCAATCTTGCCATCGCTTCGGGGGTGGCAGATTTTGCGTGGGATGAAAAATTTAAAACTCGTCTCCCTCCTCGCCTTATCGCTTAGCTCGCTGGCTCCGGCGCGTACCGTAGACGTCGTGCTGCAAGCCACCCCAGATTTCGTTAAGCACCACACCGCCGCTCTGATGCTCGGCGTTCGGTATGAAAATGACCACATCATCGGCGCCGGCCTCTTCTCTGAAGCGGACCTTCGCGCGGGGGTGCAACGTAAGGCCTTGAGGCTCGAAGACAATCTGAAGGTCGCCCAGTGCACCTACGAATGGGTGATCCTGGATCAGGTTCCAGGAGCTCCGACGAAACCAAATCGCCTCCTCCTCCCCAAGAATTTCAACGGCACGGGGCCGCAGCATTGCAAAGTCGACAATACCGGCGAAATCCTCTTGTCCCTCGCGCCGTACACCGTGAAAAATTTGGAAGTGAGCATCCCCGGCGATGCGCTAGCGAACCGCAAGGCCCGCTTCGTGATGGCGAAGGTCACCCCGCAGGGCAAAGCACCCCACCAGTCGCTCAACCTTTACTCGAATGGCACGAAGAAGGTGATTCAGGCCGTCGAAGTAATGTTGGAAAACGACGCGCCGTACAAAGTGGAAGCCAACTGGCTTCTTCTCGACGGTAAGAAAGAGACCGAGTCGAAGCTCACGACCGACGAGTACATTGAAATCCGCTAAGCCCGTTCCAGAAATTTGGTGAGACCTCGCATAGCCCGAAGCGAATTTTTATCCCACTAATTAGCGCGGCAGGTGGGTTCCTGATCGCAGACGAGCGAATTACTTTTTTCGCGGCAGGCGCCCTGCACTGCATTCCTCGCCTCGCTCTGCGAATCTCCCTGCGCTACGTAAGCTTGCCCCCACGCCGTTAACTGACACGACCAACGCCGGCGCGGTGGTTGATTCACGTTAATCACCACCTGCGGCTGCGTTTCCTTGATTGATTTCAACCCTTCCGCAAAACCCGTGCGATAGGCCGCACTGGCCTTGGTCTTCTCATTGTCCTCGCACAGCACGGCGTAGCCGGAATTCATTTTGCCATCGCCCCGCGCATCGTTCATGCCGGCGGAGTAGGCACCCTCTTCGCTGCAAGCATGGCGCATCATCGCCGCGCAGCCGGAGAAAAGGAACGTTCCGCACACCAAACCCATCGCCATTTTCTTCACCGGCACTCCTTTAATTTTCGAACACGAACTTCAGAGCGCGCTCTACGCGCCGGCCCCAGTCCACTTCGTTATGGTATCCGCCCTTTTCCACGACCACCTGTATACGCGAATCGGGAACCCCGGACTGTTTTAATAGTTTATGCCCTTCGTGCAAGTCGTTTACCGCCCCCGCGAAGTGCGACAGCTCGACCTCCTCTTGGTCTCCCATGTCCATCCACAGCCGCTCGGGGAGAGGGCTAGCCGGTGTCTTGAGCCAACCGAATAGGCAACGATTTCCGGGCCAGTAGGCCGTCGACATCGCGACGAAACGGGAAAAGACTTGGGGCCGGGTTTTCGCCGCGTACAGCGTGAAAGTTCCCCCGAACGAAGCGCCCATTAGCGCGGTGTTCAACCGATCGGGCAACGTGCGATAGGTCCGATCGATAAATGGCTTGATTGTGCCCGTTAAAAAATCCGCGTACTGCCCGGCAAAACCCCCGTCCCCCCCATCGGCCGCGCCGGTGTGGCACGGTACGTACTCGTCGGCGCGACGTTTAGTGTTGTAGATGCCCACGACGATGAACGGCTTCAAACGGCCCTTCGTAAAGGCCTCGTCCAACGTTTTGTCTAGGCGCCACTCTTCCCAACGTTCTGACCGCACGTTTTCTTCGTCCCCGTCCTCGCCGTCCCGGGCGTAGCGCGATCCCATGGTCGCCACGTCGAACAGATTGTTACCGTCGAGCGAGTAGAGCACCGGAAAATGCCGATCCGGCTCGGTGAAGTACTGCGGCGGAAGGTAGACCGCGATGTTGCGGTAGTTATCCAACGCTTCGGAATAAAATTCGTGATGGTAGAAAACCGAATTGGTCGCGCTGACGGGTACCGCGTGGAAAGTTGGCAACCGGAAGTTCTCCACTTCTATCTTGAGCGTGCAGTCGCGCTGGCATTGCGCCGTACGGTTCGGAACCTCGGCCCCCTTGCTCGCAATCTCCGGCGACTTCCACTTGCCGCGCGTGATCTTAAATTCCATCGGCGTCGCCTCAGGAATGACGATCGTCTTGGTAAAGATCGATCCTTCTCGCTCGAGAGCGGCGCGATCCGGCTCCCACTTACCCAGTGCGGGGAGATTGCCCGCGATGAAGAAACGCGATTCCCCCAGGAAGTGGCGCGGCACCGAGACTTCGAAACGTACCGTAATGTCCCGGCCAAACGCACCGGCGTTCAAGGCGAACCAAACTCCCAGAAGAATTCCTAAACGCGTCATGACCAAAGCGTACGGAAGGAAACTACGGGCGTAAAGGGCGATTCAAAGACCGGTCGCGTAGTTGATACGCCGGGTTGCCGCCACCCGCTTCGAAATGCCCCTGCTGGAACGATTCCGCCGCATTTTCGCTATCCCACACGACGATCGCCGTGGCACGTGGCGACGAGAAATTCCAGAAGTGGCCGTTGAGTCCCAACGTGTTCCCCAGCTTTTGATACTGCCGTACGGCGTCGATACCGACCACGTAACTCAGAAAACGCGTGCGCTCTTCCGCGGTGATGGCCCTTGGGGCTAGTGCGAGCAGTGGCCCCGTAGCCAGCGAGTCGAAGAGATTGGCATTCATCACCAACGCTTCCGTCTCCGGAGCGACCACTTGCCCATCGGCCGCGTAACGTTGCACCTCCAAAACCTTGGCCCGCGCCTGCACGAGGAATTCCGCCACGGTCGGCATTTTCATCAGCAGGTCGACATCGGCCACCCCGAGTTCACCCAGGTGATGCTTCATATCGTCGATATGGTCCTGCGAACGCTCGTTCACTCCGAAGGCGTAACAGTTTTCGAAGCCACGGTTGAGCACGTGCGGTTTCCCACTGTAGATGCCGTCCCACGCAGAAAATTCGTAGCGCGACTTGAACACGCCCGCGCGACGAATGCGGTGGTAGTACTCCGCGGTGGCCCGCTCTTCGGGAGTCAGCGA
>JAYUBV010000383.1:0-1511 GCA_043740655.1 Pseudomonadota bacterium
ATCTCAGGCGGGAAGGCGAACGGCTAAAGGCGTCGTGTCCGCATAAGCTGATGTCCGGTTCTACGCTGCGGAAGTGATTTAGAACGTCGCTCTGATCACGTAAATGCCGGTGCCGTTCTTCTGGCCGGTGCCCCAGCTCCAGTCCGTTTTTTCGAAAGCGGAGGAGTAGTTGGCGATCAGCACCTCCCGCGGCGATAGCGGGACTACCGACGGAAACGCGGTGTCTCCGGCCGAGGGCAGGGTGACAACGTATTCCATCCGTTTGGTTTCGCGATTCAACCGGTAAAGCGCAGTCCGGTGCGCGTCCCGGCCCCAGTAGTTAAACTCGTACTCGTAGAAAACGCCGATCGGATAGCGGCGGCTGCTCCACCCGCCTAGCCCAACGAGATGAGTGATAGTACTCAGTACGTCGGGTGATTTGTTAAACTCTTTTTTTTCGCGCAGGGCGGTGAGTAGCTTCTCCCGTCGGAGCGATCCCTCTTCGGCGCTCACGCCGTGGTAGAGGCGGTCAAACGGCGCATTCTCTTCGATTCCTTTAACCGTGTGCAGTCGTGCGGCGAGAAAAATTTCGGATCCTACGCGGAACATTCTCGGCGAATCAAAACGGCGCGGGTCCGCCCGATCGGGGAGCTGCCATCCTCCCCCTTTCGGAGAAAACGCCAGCAACGAGCCCCAGCCACGTTGCGCGTCGCCGTCGTCCTGACGAAGCAGCGCCCAAAGATTTCCGGCCTCGTCCTGTTCGAAGGCGGCTTCGTTAGCGCCGCCCTTATAAATCAGATCCCGGCCGGGAACCGGCTTCCAATGGAGGCCGTCGTCGGATTCGTTGAGCAGCACCTGCGTGAAGGAGTCGTCGCCCTGCGCATAATGATCGCCCCGGTAGCTCGACGCAAGTGCTGGACCGTTGGCGTCGAGTCGTCGGATCTCCCAGAGCAGGTCTTTGGGCTGCAGCATGGGTTCGGGGCTCGACCACGTTCCGTCGATCGCCCGTACCGCGGACCAGGTTCTTAAAGCATTGAAACGGGAAGGGGCCCCTTCGATGGAAACGAAATAGACCAGGAGCCGGCCCCGGACTTCCAGAAACAGCGGCTCCCTAAAATCAGTTTCGGTCAGTACCGACCGAATGGTTTTAAGATCCCCCTCCTTCGACGCCGCTTCGAGCCGTTCCGCCTCCGCTTTGCCGAATAGTTCAACCAACGCTTGGCGCGACGGCGCGTCGCCGCCTTTCGATTGTTCTAAGGTCGCCGCGAGTGTTCCAAGTCGAGGGGAAAGCGCGTGGCCTGCTTCCATTTCTAGCCGCCAACTTAGTGCCCCGAACTCTTTCGGGTCGAGTTTGCGAAGCTGGTCCATCGTCACGGGGGCGGAGACTACGAAGAGGTTCGTGCGGGGAGCCGCCGGGGGAGCTGAAAGGAAAGGGGCGTAGCCGCCAAGTTTTAAGTACCGCAACGCTAAGTCGACCTTGGTGCGAAGAAACCAGGGGGCCATCGAGGGGGGGCGGGGCTGGTGGTGATCGG
>JAYUBV010000384.1:0-5215 GCA_043740655.1 Pseudomonadota bacterium
TTGGCGGCGGCCATGCCGGCTGCGAAGCCTCACTTGCGGCCGCTCGGATGGGGCTGTCGACCGCACTCGTTACCCTCGACCCTCGTAAGATCGCCGAAATGTCCTGTAACCCATCCGTCGGCGGGGTAGGTAAGGGACAATTAGTAAAAGAGCTGGACGCCCTAGGCGGCGAGATGGGGAAGAACGCCGACTACACCGGTATCCAGTTCAAGCGGCTTAATACCCGTAAGGGAAGCGCCGTTCAGTCTTCGCGTTGCCAGTCGGACAAGCATCTATACGCCCAGCGGATGCAGAAGGTGATCGTCGGAACCCCCAACCTAACCGTGGTTGAGGGGGAGGTAAAGATGTTGCACGTGGAACACGACGCTATCCGGGGAGTGGAGCTTGAGAAAAGCGGTCGGCGCTTTGGTGTAGCGGCTAAGGCCGTGGTCATCACCACCGGAACCTTCATGAAGGCGATCATGCACTGTGGAGCGGACACCAGTGCGGGCGGCCGCATCGGAGAGGCTGCCTCAGTAGGGCTTTCCGATCATCTGGCCAAGCTAGGCTTCACCATCAATCGACTCAAGACCGGAACCCCCCCGCGGTTGCGCGCCGGAAGCTTAGACTTCTCTAAGATGGAGCTGCAAAACGGCGACCAGCCGCCTCGTCGGTTTAGCTTTGGGGACACGGAGATTCCCCTTCCCCAGGTCCCCTGCTATCTGACCTACAGTAATGAACAGACGCACCAGGTGATTCGCAACAACCTGACACGCTCTCCTTTATATAGCGGTCAAATTAAGGGCATCGGCCCCCGCTATTGCCCTTCTATCGAGGATAAGGTCGTAAAGTTTCCTGACAAGAACCGACACCCGCTTTTTTTCGAGCCGGAGGCATTGGATTCGGATCTGATCTATCCGAATGGCATTTCGACGAGCCTCCCGGCCGACGTACAAGAGGCCTTCGTTCGCACTCTACCAGGCTGCGAGAAGGCCGAGTTTGTGCGACACGGTTATGCGGTCGAATACGACTGCATCGATCCTCGCCAGCTCAATAAGACATTCGAGGCTCGGCACGTAGCTGGCCTTTACCTAGCGGGACAGATCAACGGTACTTCGGGATATGAAGAGGCTGCCATTCAGGGGCTGCTCGCCGGAATCAATGCGGCCCTCAAGGTAAAAGGTGAGCCTCCACTCGTGCTTGGTCGCGAAGAGGCGTACGCCGGCGTCTTGATCGATGACCTCACCTCTTTGGGGGTGAGTGAGCCCTACCGCATGTTCACCTCTCGCGCAGAGTATCGATTATCCCTGCGTGAAGACAATGCTGACTTGCGCCTCCGTCCGCACGGAATTCGCGTTGGCCTGGTGAGCGAAGCAGACCGCGCCCGGTTTGAAACTAAACGCGCGCGGCTCGATCAGGCCATCGCCTTCCTCAAGAAGGAGAAAGGGCGGCCTAACCCCGAGGCGGACACGTTCTTCACGGCGAACAACACCCAGCCAATCCGCTTCCCGCAGCCGCTGTACCAGTTACTCCGTCGTCCCGAGCTAAACATCGACGAGCTCCTTCAATTGTTCCACGTGGAACTTTTCAAGCTCACCGATGAGGAAAAGGAGACCATCGAGATCGAGGTGAAGTACGAGGGCTACATTGCCATGCAACGCGAAGAGATCGCCCGTCTCAAAAAGATGGGAGGTTATGCCTTTCCGACAAACTTTTCCTTCGAAAAGGTTAAGGGGCTTTCCACCGAAATCCGTGAGAAACTCATCCGCCATAGCCCGAGAACGCTGGAAGAGGCCGCGCGAATTTCTGGCGTGACTCCTGCGGCCCTTACAACACTAGTACATCAACTAAGGAAGGGAGATGCCCGTGTCAGCCCCTAGCATCACAGATCGACTCAATAATTTTCCGATGCCCGCCGTCTTTTTGACGAAGCGTCAGGTGGAACGGATGGCGGCGTACCACGCCCTGCTCGTCGAGTGGAATGAGAAGATGAATCTCGTGTCGCGCAAGTCGATCGACCGCGCCTTCGACATTCACTTCGTAGACTCGGCCGCCATCGCCCTCTTCGGAGTTCGGTACGGCAAGCCGCCGTATTACGACCTGGGCACCGGCGCCGGCTTTCCCGGACTTGTCTTCTCGTGTCTTTTTCCGGACACGCCCATGACGTTGTTTGAGCGGAGCACGAAGAAGCAGACCTTCCTCGAAGAGGCCGTGAAGGTGCTCGAGATGACAAACGTAAAGATTCAGGATGAGCCAAAGGATTCGGTGAAATACGAGGGGACCTTCTTTGCCCGGGCCGTACTTCCCGACGAAGAGTTCTTCGAGTTTTTCGGTAAGACACTCAAGCCGGGCAACCTCGTCGTCTTTAACTCGGGCCTTAACCGCGAGCTAAGGGTGGAGCCCAAAGGTTTCTTGAAAGTCGAAGAAGAATGTTACGACTTACCGAACGACGAAGGTGGAAGACGCTGCCAGCTCTTTCTGTACCAGGGCTCTGAGAAGGGTTCTGTGGACGGCAATAAAAAGCCTTGAAGTTAAAAAAGTCGTCGATAATAATTAAGCTGCTTTTCTAATTCAAGAAAATTTCTTATGGCAAAAGTCATTTCGATCGCGAATCAAAAAGGCGGCGTTGGAAAAACTACGACGGCCGTCAATCTGGCGGCGTGTCTGGCGGCTGCGGAAAGAAAGGTCCTAATCCTGGATCTGGATCCGCAGGGCAACGCTTCGAGCGGGTTGGGAGTGGATAAATCCCTCTTCACCGAAAAGAACATTTACCACGTTCTTATCGACGAGCTTCCCATGAGGGAGGCCATCTACCCGACCGATCTAAGCTTTCTAAAAATCTGTCCCTCGGACAACAACCTCTCCGGCGCGGAGGTGGAATTGGTGCAAGCCCTCGCTCGTGAAACGCGTTTGAAAAATGCAATTGAAGATCTGACTTCGGGCGGCCAAAGCGGATTCGATTATATCCTGATCGACTGCCCGCCTTCTCTTGGTCTGCTCACGCTGAATGCGTTGACGGCGTCGACCCACTTTTTGATCCCACTTCAATGCGAATACTACGCGATGGAAGGTTTGGGTCAGTTCCTGCACACCGCCGAACTGGTGCGCAAAGGACTCAATCGCAATTTGAAGCAGCTCGGCATTTTGCTGACCATGTACGACTCGAGAAATAACTTGTCGCGTCAAGTAGTCTCAGAGGTTAAGACCCATTTTGCTGACACGGTGTTTAACACCGTAATTCCTAGAAACGTAAAACTCAGCGAAAGCCCGAGCCACGGCAAGCCCGTCATTCTTTACGACATCACCTCGACTGGTTCGCAGAGCTACCTAGCTTTAGCGCAAGAAGTCATGGACCGCCTCGAAGCAACTAAAACTGACGCGCCGGCTAAAGCAGCAACGGCCGAAGTGGCCCCCGAGGTGGTTGTCCAGGTGGCCGCGGCGATTGTCGAAGCCCAGGTCGAGCCGCCCCACGAAATCGTAACGCAAGTCGCCGAGGAAGTTGTTAGCCCGATGATGGAGATCGCGGCTTCCCCCCTCGATGAAGCGATTGCGGCGTTCGAAAACGAACCCGAAATCCTCGCCGAAGTTTCGGCCGAGCGCGCTACGGAAGTGGCCGCTAAAGCGTCCGAAGAAAAATCCAGTTTAGAAGAAGATGCGATTCATCCTGCCGCTGCCCTTGAAACCGTAAACGAAAAAGGAACCGATCATGGCATCGCTTGATTTGGATAAGAAAAAGGCTCTCGGCCGGGGACTCGCTTCATTGATCCCGGACGCCAGCTCGGGAAAAGAGCAAAAAGATGGGGCGCCCGTCGCCATGGGGCCCAAAAAAGAATACTTTCAATGCGACATTGAAAAGATCATCCCGAACACTTACCAGCCGCGTAAGATTTTTTCGAAAGAGGACCTGGATGACCTCGTTGAATCAGTAAAGCAGGTCGGTATTCTGCAGCCGATCACCGTGCGGAATCGTGACGGTGTTTTCGAGATTATTGCCGGTGAGCGTCGTTGGCGCGCCGCCCAGCGTGCGGGGCTGAAACAGGTTCCGGTTATTCTCAGAGAGTGCCACGACGATCTGCTTTCCCTGCAGCTTGCGCTGATCGAAAACATTCAGCGCAGTGACCTAAACTGCATTGAAGAAGCCATTGCATTCCAGCAGCTGACGGACGAATTCCAGCTTTCTCAGGAAGAGATCGCCACCAAAGTCGGTAAGAACCGAGCGACGGTGGCCAACACCATGCGCCTTCTTCGTCTGCCCGCCGTGATCCGCGAGGATCTGACGGGGGGAAAGTTGACGATGGGTCATGCCCGCGCCCTGCTTTCCTTAGAAAACGCCGACGATCAGCTGGCGTTGCGTGAACTAGTCGTGCGCAAACGCCTTTCGGTGCGCGATACCGAACGAAAAGCTCAGGAGCTTCTGCGGAAGAAGGACAACGGGAACGGCCCCAAGCCGATGAACCCGAACTTGTCGTCGCTGGAAGAGGATCTGAAGCGCGAATTCATGACCCCCGTAAAAATTATGGGCTCAATGGAGCGTGGAATTGTCCAGTTTCAGTACACCAGCGGCAGCGAGCTTAATCGTTTGGTAGAGCGCTGGAAAGCAGCGCAGCCAGCACCGGCGTACCGGGTAACTACCGTGACGGCTTCGGAAGTCGCAATGGCCGGCGGTCTTACGCCGGATGCCGAAGCTGATCTTGCCGCCATGGTGGCAGCGCTCGATGCTCCGTCGGCTAATTTAAACGCTCCGAACAACGAGGATCCCCGTGTTTCTTCGTAGACAAGACGTTCCCGAACTTCCGCCGGTTTCCCACGAGATTAACGTGATTCTCCAAAAGGGGACTTTTCTCGAGGGGCGCCTGCAGTTTGAAGGCACCGCTCGTATCGACGGCCATTTCAAAGGGGAGATTTTCACTCCGGATATTCTGGTTATTGGCGCTGACGGCAAAGTGTCCGGACAAATCGAAGCGGATGTGGTGATCATTTCCGGAAACTTTGAAGGCGAGATCTTTGCGACCCACCGGGTTGAGATCCAAGCTCCGGCGGTGGTCAAAGGCGTGATTCAGAGCGTCGTGTTGCAGATCGAAGAAGGGGCGGTATTTGAGGGAAAGACCCGCATGCTGCCATCCGCTCCGCACATCCCAATGCGCAAATTCCCGTCGCTATTCCCTAGTTAAATTCTGTCGCGAAAGGCGACAGAATTTATCCTGAGCGGAGCGAAGGATCTTGCCCAGCCAGCCTC
>JAYUBV010000385.1:0-5213 GCA_043740655.1 Pseudomonadota bacterium
CGAGATCGAAGGGGGGAGCTTACGGTTGATGCGCGTAAAGGTCGGGTCGCACAACAGCGCAATCATCGCCCCCAACAGGATGGGCACCAGAAACGGCAGCATCATGAAGAAAAAGAGGAAGGCGAGTAGGAGTCCTAAGAGGAGCTGCATGCCCCCGCGCCAGTTGCGTTGTTCCATTGGTGAATCGACTCCGATTTAGCAAATCATAACGGTTTCAGGCCGCGCATGCGAACGTTTGGTAGAATTTGCATATCGATGACCAGCCTCCGCCACACCGCCCTTTTCACCTTGGGACTAATGCTTGCTCCCGGCGCGTTCGCCGCCCTGCCATCGTCCGGGGTGAACGCGTCCTCCCCCCTGTACGATTACGTCGATAACCTAGAGGCGCTTGGCTGCGGCTACGCGACCTACCGCCTGTTTCGACCCCAGACCTACGCGGACATGCGCAGTGCCGTCGACGTGCAGGAGGGCGACCCCGAAAGCGGGCAGGTCTGCCGTATCCCGCGCTGGCTCCGAAAAGAAAAAGAGATCCTGCGGCTTCGCGCGACCCAGCTCCCGTTCATCAGGTTTCAGACGCTGGCGCTGGGCGACGAGATCGTTACCGTGCGCGGAGTGGATGCTACCGTCTCCCCGAGCTTTCCCCTGTGGGATCGCCGAATCATCGGCAGTGGTTTGATGTCGTACCTCGACTTCAGCATGCAGATGGAAGCCGGGAACGAAAATTTCGGGTTCTCCTTCGGCGGCACCCCGTCGCTCGGGTTCTCCATCCTAGACACGGTTGGCACCAAGTTTCGTTTCTACCTCTACGAAGCCTTCGCCAAAGTGAATTACGGTTGGGCCGAGCTAGAGATTGCAAAGCTACAGCTGCGCTTCGGCAGCGCTGCCCACGGCAATCTGCTCCTGTCCGGCGCCACGGCGCCGATTAGCTTCGTGCGTTTCGGGCTGCGACCGCACGTACTAGGCTTTCTCGGCCCCGCCACTTTCCAAACTTTCGTCACCACCGAGACCGGTGCCGTCAGCACCAGCGGAGCGCACCTCATCGGCTTCCACATCGGTTTTCGCCCCGCCACCTGGTTCGAGTTTGGTTTACTCGAGCTGTACCAGTTTGGCGGTCCGCAAGCGCCGGGGTTACAGGCGCTGGACATTCTGAAGTTGCCCTTTTACGTGAGCAGCGCCGACATGAATAAGCGTCGGCAAAAGATGCTCTCCACCGAATTTGGCCTACGCCCGTGGAAAGAAGCGCACCTCTACTCGCAGCTCGCGTTCGATTCGCTGAACGGCTTCGACCAACTGGGCAACGATTTGAGTCTGCTCTTCGGGCTAAACGTGCGGTTGGCGCAGTTTGGTTTTCGCGTTGAGTACGTTAGCACTGCGGCAAGCGCGTACCAGGCCGCAAACTGGAAATCGGGGCTCGTCTACGACGGCACTCCGATTGGGCACCCCATCGGCCCCGATGGGGATGGCCTCTACCTCGACCTTTACCTCCCCGACCTAGCGGAGTTCCGCCCGTCGCTCGGGGTATTCCGCGAAAAACGTGGTGCTAGTTTGGCGACTACGGCGACGGCCGCGACCGACGATCGCAAAGGGGTCACGCTCGGAATAAAAAAACGGTGGGTCAAAACGGAGATCGAGTTCGAGGGTAAATATTCGGATTCGAACAATGGGCAAAATAAAACCGGCGCCAACCATTCGGTTGGCGCCGGTCGATTCGTACTCCGATACTCTTTTTTGTAAGAGTCAGGGTTCTGAAAACGATTAACGTTTCGAGAACTGGAACTTCTTACGAGCACCTTTCTGACCGTACTTCTTACGTTCCTTCATGCGGGAATCGCGGGTCAGGAGGCCTTCCTTCTTCAGGATTTTGCGGTAGTCGGGATCAATCTTTAGCAGCGCACGGCTGATACCGTGGCTCATGGCGCCGGCCTGGGCAGCGATACCACCGCCATCAACCGTTCCAAAAACAATGTATGCCTTTAGCTTGTCGGCGAGAACGAGCGGGCGCTCCACCATCGTGCGGAGCACGTCGCGCGGGAAGTAATCTTCCATCGTACGTTCGTTAACGGTGATTGGTCCCTCGCCAGGAATCAAACGGATGCGGGCAATTGCAGTCTTGCGACGGCCAGTTGCTTGAATCATGTTGGTTGCCATTATGCTTTGCTCCCATGCACGCCGATGTTGGTCAGTTTCACCAATTCAACTTTTTGGGCTTTATGCGGATGTTCCGCCCCGGCGTAAACTTTCAGCTTTTTGTGCCAGTGGCGAACTAGGTGGCCCTTGGACTTGGGCAGCATGCCCCAGACACTCCACTCAATCAAACGTTCCGGATTCTTTTCTTTCACATCACGAGCGGTGTAGCTCTTGATACCGCCGGGATAGTTCGTGTGGTGGTAGTACGTTTTGTCGTCCCACTTTTTGCCGGTCAGCATGACCTTCTCGGCGTTGACGACAACGACGAAATCACCGGTGTCGTGGTTGGGCGTATAAGCCGCTTTGTCTTTGCCCATCAACATCAGGGCAACCTGCGACGAGAGACGACCCAACGGAATCCCCGTAGCGTCGATTAAACGCCAACGGCTGGGAATCGCTCCGGTCTTCGCAAAGGTGGTCTGAATGGCCAACGGAGCGCGTTTTCCCGAGCCGCCAGTCTTCTTCGCCTTCGGCGCAGTCGATTTATCCGCCGCAGCGGTCTCGACTTTGGCCTTCTTAGCGGCCGGTTTAGCGTCCACTTTTTTGGACGACTTGATCTCTTTATCTTCTTTCTTATCAGCCATTTGCTTGCAACCTTACCGTAGCCTTTAGTCTGGCCGTGTCGCTCTGGAGGGGAATCCGTCCGGCGGGCACAACACCGCTAAAGTTAAAGAGGGAGTGATTAACGGTTTCGGAAAGCTAAGTCAAGAACCGGCAAAGATTGCCGAAATTACCGAAAGGATGGCGGGTTTAAACCCTTTACGTGGTTCGAAACAGAGCCCGGAAGGCCTTCTTGGCGGCTTCGGCTTCTGCGGAGGAGTCTGACGCGTGGGGGAGGGAGTGGTCAATGGGTTTGAACTCAAAAAACTCGCAAGGGTTTTCAGCCGAGCGATCGGCAATCCAAGGGCTCTGGGGCTCCCGGCATTTGGAAGCGAGCGCTTCCGAAAAGTGGGGACAGTTACGGCAGGCGTGCAGGGCGCTGGTGCAATGGGGGCAAAGACGGTTCTTGCGCAGGACTTCGGCGGTTAGTTCCCCATAGCAGTAGTGGCAACGGCTCGACATGTATTGAACCCTTTCGGTCGTTTTACTTCCGAAACCCTGGCTAACAACCTGAGACGAGCAACGTGCTGCACTTTCTATTTTACAAGCGAACCACGGCGATTGGAATGCGGCAAAAAATCAGATTGGCGTGGTCAAGAGTTCGGGCCTATGATGCCGCGACTAAAACTTGAGTGGATCAACACGAATAAGGAAGCAGTTATGAAGGCTTGGGTAGCAAAAGAGCAGCGCAGTCGAGTGGCGATTCTGGGCGGCGTGCGTACGCCGTTCGCTAAGGCCGGAACGAAATTAAAGGACAGTTCCGCTGTTCACCTGGGGTTGACTGCCGCGCGCGAAGTGCTTGCGCGCACGGAAATGAAACCGGATCAAGTGGACGAAGTGGTTTTCGGAAACGCCGGCACCCCCGTCGACGCGGCCAATATTTCGCGCGTCATTGCCCTTCGGGCGGGCATACCCGAAGCCACTCCGGCGTACACGGTGCACCGCAACTGTGCCTCGGCGATGGAAGCCGTCGCGCAAGGCTGCATGAAGATCGGTAGCGGCCTCGCCGACACGATGTTGGTCGGTGGTACCGAGAGCATGAGCAACATGCCCCTCTTATATGGTGAAGAGATGAAGGAGCTGTTCGGCACGCTCACCTTCGCTAAGTCCCCCGGCGAGAAGCTCGCAAAAGTTTCCGAGTTCCGTCCCAAGTGGTTGAAGCCGCGAGTGGCGCTAATGGAAGGGCTGACGGATCCGATATCGGGGCTCAACATGGGGCAGACCGCCGAGATCCTGGCCCGCGATTTTAAGATCACCCGCGATATGCAAGACGCCTTCGCGTTGAAGAGCCACCAGAAAGCAGTAGCCGCGATGAAGGAGGGCCGTCGCAAAGACGAGATCATTCCGACCATCACCGAGCCCTCCTTTAAGGAGTTCGTGATCGAGGACATCGGTCCCCGTGATGGACAGACCAAAGAGGCGCTGGCGAAGCTAAGACCCTTTTTCGATCGTGAGAACGGAACGGTGACCCCCGGTAACGCCTGTCCCATTACGGACGGCGCGGTGGCCCTAATTTTGTCGTCGGAGGCCCGGGCCAAGTCGGACGGACGGAAGGCGATGGGTTACATCTCGGCTTTTACCTTTTCGGGCTGCGAGCCCAAACGTATGGGCATGGGGCCGATAGTATCCAGCGCGCAGCTTTTTGCGGCGACTGGCCTTTCGATGAAGGACATCGCGCTGGTCGAGCTGAACGAAGCGTTTTCGGCGCAGGTCCTGGCGAATCAAATCGCGTGGAACTCTCCGGAGTACGCGAAAGAAAAATTGGGCCGCACTACGGGGCTGGGCGAACTGCCGGACGACAAGCTAAACGTGAATGGCGGCGCGGTGGCGCTGGGCCATCCGGTGGGGGCTACCGGAGCCCGTCTTATTCTCACTCTGCTGCTCGAGATGCAGCGGCGGGACGTACAGCGTGGTTTGGCTACGTTGTGCATCGGTGGCGGACAGGGCGCCGCCTTTCTAATTGAACGCGACTAATCGTAAATTTTTGAGGAAGTCATGGAAATGAACAGAGAAACTTTTCGCGAAGAAGTAAAAAAATTCCGGTCCACGTTCCAATTGGACGCGATGGATACGGCCGAAAAATCGATCCGCCTCGAAAAGCGCGGACCGGTGGCGGTCATCGTTCTAGACCAGTTCAACGAGCGGGCCAATAAGTTGTCGACGCCGAATATGCTGCGGCTGTTCGATCTGTTCGTGGAGGTCGAGCAGAACCCTTCACTCGGAGCGCTGGTCTTCCTGAGTAAAAAGCCAACCATCTTCATCGCCGGGGCGGATATCTCCGAGATTCAGAAGCTGAGCTCGGGACTGGGCACGGCCGACGATCTCATGAAGCTGCAGAGCGTGTTCACCTACTTAGCGAACATGGCTATCCCGTCCATCGCGGCCATTCACGGCGCGTGCATGGGGGGGGGCACCGAACTCTCGCT
>JAYUBV010000386.1:0-1507 GCA_043740655.1 Pseudomonadota bacterium
ACATCGACGTGAAATCGGGCCTGAAACTGAATCCGGGAAAATTTTTAGAAGATCTGCAGGTCGAAGTGCCGCCTGGCCACGTTTATTACGTGCGGATCACCGTGCCCGCATCGGCGTGCGAAGTGGCCGGCCCCGCGATTCTCTCCTGCATGGCTTCGAACGTTAAAGCGACCTATTACCTCGATGGGAACGTCGAGCACACCGTCGACCTAAGCGGCGTCAACGTACAGTTGGCCCAGGTGGTCACCACGATCGTGCACGCCACGCTCCACCAGATTGAGGCTACGATCATCGGCACGCGTCCGGTGGGCAACGATTACGCGTCGTCGACGATGATTGATCGCTTCGGGGCCCCCGGCGCCCCCGCGCACAGCGCCTGCACGGTCAAATAGTTCACTGGTGGCCACGTCGGAAAATGAACCTGGACGTTGCGGAGGATGTGGGCGTAAGACCTCCGCTTGGGGGAACTATGCTGACGAGACTCTTGGGGCGTTGCGGTGTTGCGATTCTTGTATTCGGGCTGCTGGGTACCGCGCCGGTGGCCGAAGCTAACTTGATCCGATCGGTGTGGGAATGCCATCTGCCGTGCGTTTCGAAGACCGAACGGAAGCTGCTGGGTTACATCGAAGTGAGCTACTGCGCGACTTCGGTCCTTTCGCCGGAAATGCTCGAAACCATGAATCCGGTTTGCCAGGCAAAAACGAAGCAGGCGGACGCGATCGCGGCGAAATCCGAACCCGCCTCCGTCGCTAAATGCTCGTCATCGGGAAACCCCTGTCCGAAGGAAGGGTTGACCCGCTCCGCTTTCACCTGCGTCTTCCTTTGCCCTTCCGAAGGGCCGAGCCTACGAAAATTTACGGCCTGCGGCACGACGGGCGATGAGGCATGGACGCACGCCGTAGAGCTTTGCAAGGACGCCACGCCTCCGCACTCTGACTACTTCCCCTCCGCGCAAGTGTGCACCGCCGAGGGACAGACGCCGTGTGAGTAGATGGACCAGCCTTCTGTGTTCGTTGGCCTGGCCCTTCCCGCGCTAAAGCTGTGGGGCGTAGCGCTGGCGATGATGACCGCGCTGTGGGGCATAAGCCTCATCCTCCGCGACGCGAGTATCGTGGACCGTTTTTGGGGAATGGGTTTCCTGCTACTTTTTTTATTTCAGCTCGTCACGGACTGCCGCTTTCTCACCTTTCGATCGACGGTGATTTTGGGATTAGTGGCCACTTGGGCCGTTCGTCTTTCGCTCTACATTCATTTTAGAAATCGGAACCACCCCGAGGATGCTCGCTACCGCAAGATGCGCGCATCGATCGGACCGCGGTTTTGGTGGGTAAGCCTTTTCACCGTCTTTTTTCTGCAAGGGACGCTGATGTGGTTGATTTCGGCGCCGCTAATCGCCGTGCTGCTCTTTCCGCAGTCCGATGCCGCATCCCCGCTCGATTACGTCGGCGTAACGTTGTGGGTTGCGGGCTTTCTGTGGGAAGCCATTGGTGACTTTCAACTCGCCCGT
>JAYUBV010000387.1:0-1505 GCA_043740655.1 Pseudomonadota bacterium
CGAAACAGTACGAAAAGTCCACGCTGGCGCGCCGACTTTCCACCATCAAAGGCTTTCTTAAATTTCTTCACCGCGAGGGGGAGATCGAAAAAAACGCGGCCCGCATCCTGCGCTTACCGCGCGTACCCAAGAAACTACCGTTCGTGCTGTCGACGGAAGAGATGCTGAAACTTTTGGACGAAGCGCCGCACGTCAATCTCCGGCAAAAGCGCCTTAAGGCGGTTCTAGAGTTGCTTTATTCCACCGGAGTGCGCGTATCCGAATGCGTGGGGTTGACCTACGAGCAGATCGATTTTCAGGCGAGCACCTTGCTCGTCAAAGGTAAGGGAAGCAAAGAACGGTTGGTTCCGATGGGTGCCCACTGCCGCGATGCTTTGCACGCCTACGTGGACGCCGTACCGCGCCTCGTGAAGACGGGGTCGTCCACACCGCTGTTTCTAAACCGCGAGGGCGATCGGGTTTCCGTGCGGACCGTCCAGCGCGACTTGCAGGCCCACGCCGTGCTGGTGCTCGGCGAAAAGGGGACCGACGTCACGCCGCATACATTCCGCCATTCTTGCGCGACCCACCTACTGACGGGCGGCGCCGGGCTGCGCGAAATTCAGGAATTGCTCGGCCACCGATCGCTCGTCACGACGCAGAAATACACGCAGGTGGACACGGAACGTCTGAAGCGCGTCTACGAGAAGACTCATCCTCGCGAAATCGCTGAATAAGTGACGGCGCACCTTTTGCCGAGACCGGTGCGTGACTTCGGTTTACGCTGATTTTAAACTCTTCGTAATGGAATCTTTTCGTCGCTTCGAAGATATCGAGGTCAAATTAGTCTCCGCCGTACCGTCCGCTTACGAGCTTTCCGTCGCTTCGGCCCGCACCTGTTACTCCGGCAAGGGAGCTATTTATCCCGAGCAGGTCTCGGTGGACGAAAAGGCCGTCGCCCTGCGCGACAAGATCGCTAGCTCCACTCTGGAGGCCGGCCACCTGACCACGCGCCAGCACGCGCACTTTGTTTTCGTCATTTCGGGCGTTTCGCGCCACTGCCTGTGGAATTTTTTGCATAGCCACCCGTTTTATAACTCCGAGCAGGTCAGCCAGCGCTACGTGCGCGTGAAGCCGGGGAACGTAGTGATGCCCCCGCTAGAAAGCCAGGCCGCGAAGATTTACGCCGACGTCACTGCGATGCAGACCGCGGCTTACGAAAAACTGATCGAACTTTTGCAGGCGCCGCTAGCTACGGATTTTTACCAGCGGTTTCCCGCGCGGAGGAAAATGCCGGAGAAGTGGACGAACGGGATCAATAAACGCGCTTACGAAGTCGCACGCTATACACTGGGCGTGGGCACGACCGCGTACCTGTACCACACGATTAGCGCCCTCACGTTGCTGCGCTACGTGAAGCTGATGAACCATTTTGAAACTCCGGAAGAACAACGCGTGCTCGTCCAGAAGATGCTCGACTGCGTGTTGGCGGTAGATCCGCTGTTCGCCAAAGAGATTCAGGACCC
>JAYUBV010000388.1:0-5187 GCA_043740655.1 Pseudomonadota bacterium
GCGTTAGGGAGAAAACGAGTGCTGAGGTCGCGGGGAAAACCTTTTAATTTCTTAAGTTTGGCGTTTATCAACGCCGCTGTTTCGCAAGCCGTCGCCACCGGTCATCCCCTTTCCGAAATCGTACTGAAGGCTTACCAAACCTCGCCCGCCATCGTGGCAGCCCAAGAGCAGGTGAAGATCTCGGATCTGGAGCTTTCTAACTCGAAGGCGGGCTTCTTGCCGAGCCTGGACCTGACCTCGGCGCACGGCCTTTTGACCGGTAACCCTAAGTCCGTCACGGCGCCATGGACCAGCAATCTCGGGCTGACGCTGACTGAAAACATTTACGACAACCACCGCAACATCAATACGTACCGGATCAAACAGTTACAGCGGGAGAGTGCTAACGCTTCGCTTCGCGAGGCCAAGAATTTGTTGGCGCGCGATCTGGCCTCGCTCTACTACCAGTGGTCGCAGTCGGTGCAGACGGCCGACCTTCGCTCGCAGGCGCTGGAGACCTACACCAAGCAGTACAAATTCGTAGAGTCACAGTTTCGCCAGGGGATGAAGTCGAAGAAGGATTACCAGAAGAACCGCGCGAGTTGGGAACGTGCGGTGTTGGACGATATGTCCGCCAAGGCGAATGTAAAGACCGCCCGTTACGCGTTACTCGCCAAGATGGGCGTGGACCCGCTGAGCGATTTGGAGATTACCGCCGCCGAACCCGTAGTGAAGGTCGAAGAGATTCCGAAAGAGAAACCCCAATTCGAGAATAACTGGGCGTACCGGGCGGCCGACATCGAGCTGCGCATTCGTCCAATCGAAGTGTACCAAGCGTCGCGGGAATTCTTTCCGCAGGTGTTGCTGCAAGCGGGCGCCAACTACAACAATAGCTCGTATTTAAATTCCGGCGCGGGTTTCAGGGCCACCGAGTCTTACGGCGCCAACGTGGCGTTGACCATCAACTACAACTTTTTGGACTGGGGCATCCGTGGCCGTACCGTCGACATTGCCGAGCACAGAAAAAATATCGCCACCGAGCATTTTCGCGAGCGCAAACTTTCTTTGGCGCAGGATGCGGCGTCGCTGGAGCTGGAGCTGGATCGGTTGCGGCAGACGTACGAGGTTTCGGCGTCCCTTTTTAAGAACGAAGAAGACGCCTTCAATGCCACGCAACGCGACTACCGTGAGGGTAAGGTCGGTAGTTTCGAATTCATCGGCTACGTGCGAGATTACCTCGACGCTCGGCTAGGTTTTTTGACGGCGCGCTACGGCCTCTACGCCGCACTCACGCGCTACTATTATTTAACGGGAGAACTCGATGAGCGCATTGTTAAGCTTTAAAAAGGGCGGGGTAGTCACCGCCTCGCTGTTTTTGGGCGTGGTCGCTTACGGTGCCCTTACCCCGACGCGCGCGGAAGACCTGGCGATTACCACGGTGGAGAAGCGCGACATCGAATCCAAAGTAACCGCCGCGGGCTCCATCGTTCCGAACCGCAAGACGGTCTTTACGCCGCCGTACGTGGGCTATCTGCGCAAGGTACACGTGAAGCTCGGCGAGATCGTGAAGGAAGGGCAGCCGGTCGTCACCGTCACCCAGACTTTGAAAGAGGGGGTGGTGGATGCCTATCCGTTGCGGGCGCCATTTACCGGCCAGGTGACCCAAGTGTTGCGTGGCGAGGGGGAATGGGTCGACACCACCTTGCAGTCGGCGATGGTCCGCATGGACGACTTAAGTCGTCTGTTCGTCGTCTGCGACGTGCCCGAAAACGATGTTCTTAAGATTAAATTGGGCGCCGCCGCCAAGGTAAAGGTCAACGCGGTTAACGATCGCCCGTACGAGGCGATTGTCCGCAGCGTGGCGCTGGCCGCTAAGGACCGCAAAGACGGCTGGTCGCGTAATGGCGATCGCGTGGAGTTTGAAGTGCGCATGGAGATTGTGGACCGCGACGAATCGCTGCGTCCCGGCCTCTCCGCGCTAGTCGACATTATCACCGAGTCGCGCAAGAGCGCGCTGTCGATTCCGCACGAGTACCTACTCAAAGAGGGGGACAAGTACATGGTCACGCGCGCCGATGGGACGAAGCAAGCGGTGAAGATTGGACTTAAGAGCGACGCGTGGGTCGAGATTATCGAGGGCCTCAAAGAAAACGATCGCGTGCGCATGGTCGACTTCTTCTCGATTAAGGAAGGGACTTAAACTTTGCTTCGCGTCCGAAATCTTAGCTACTCCTACCGATCGCAAGGTAAGGAGCTGACTATCCTCGACGGGCTGTCGTTCGACGTACCGGAGGGAGATTGGGTTTCCATTCAGGGAAAGTCCGGCGCGGGGAAGTCGACGCTATTCTATTTGTTGGGCGGTCTGCTGCGTCCCCCCAGTGGCGAAATCATTTACGACGGCACGGATCTCACGGAACTTGGCGATTCGGAGCTGGCGGTATTCCGGAACCAAAAAATCGGATTCGTTTTTCAGCAGTTTCACCTGCTGCCGCGCGCGACCGTACTCGACAATATCTTGCTACCCACCCGCTTCGTCGGCGAGGTGACGGCCGAAAAAATGGTCGCCTTCCGTGATCGGGCCAATATGCTGGCTAGGCGCGTGGGGCTGGAAGGGCGGCTGGACCATCAACCGCACCAGCTTTCGGGCGGGGAGCAGCAGCGCGTGGCGCTGGCGCGTGCTTTACTGCTCGAACCTAAATTTATTTTGGCGGACGAGCCCACCGGCAACCTCGATGGGCAAAACGCCGACGAGGTGTTGCGCATTCTGGGCGAGATCCAAAAGACCGGCACCACGATTTTACTCATCACGCACGATCCTAACGTGGCGGCGCGTTGTCCTCACCAGCTGTACTTGGATAAGGGTCGCGTAGTCGAGCAGCGGGTATTCAACGACGAGGCCTTGGTGGCGGCCGAAAAAAAGAAAACGCCTAAGTTTGTGGCTCCGCACGGCTGGATTCGATCGTCGTACCAATCGGCGATGCAAAATATTCGTCGCAACCGCACCCGCGCGCTGCTCACGATGATCGGCGTGACGGTCGGAATTGCGGCCCTTTTTTCCATGGTGACCTTTGGCAAGTTCGCCAAAGATCAGATCATGGCGGGATTCGAAGAGCTCGGCGCCAACTCGATGGCGCTTAGGGGCTGGTCCAACTGGCAGCGGAAGGCCACCGACGATGTTGATCTTATCTTTGAAGCGTTTGAGTGGGAAAAAGACCTATTGCCCCTGAAACGTATTTTCCCGAGCGTCGAAGCCATTTCGCCCCTGATGATGGGTTGGGGCACCACGGCCAACTACGGTGGGCGAGAGATCGCTTCGGATTTGCAAACCTGGGGCGTTGGCGAAGATCTGGTGCGCATTACGAGCCGTGGGATTACCCGTGGCCGGCCGATTCTGGCGCTGGACGTAGAGGACAAAGTTTCGGTTTGTCTCATCGGAACCGAGGTTCAGACGCGACTCTTTCCTCAGGAAGATCCGCTGGGCAAAATTATTTTCTTGTCGAAAAAGGATGGCAACGCCTTCTCGTGCCGGGTGATCGGCATTCTGGCCCACCAGTCGTCGAATATGGACTGGCGCAAGCCGGACTACGACGTGATCATGCCGTTTACCTATTTCACGTCGGTGTCCAACCAGTGGGAAGCGAAGATCAATACCTTCGTCTTTAAGGCCCGCAATGGCACGGACGTCGAGCGCACGGGTAAAGCGGTCCGTAACTTCTTCCGCACTAAGTACGGTAAGGCCGGCGAATTCATGGTGGACACCAACATGGTGCTCATCGCGCAGATCAAGAAGTCTTTAATCCTCTTTACCCTCCTGCTGTCGACGATTGCTTTGGTGACGCTGGGCGTGGGCGGCATGGGCATTCACAATATGATGCTCGTCTCCTTGGCGGAGCGGTTCAAAGAGATTGGCCTGTTCAAGGCGTTGGGCGCTTCGGATAAGAGCCTGCGTTGGCAGTTTCTGATGGAGTCGACGTTCCTGTCGGTGATAGCGGGGCTCTTTGGCCTCGGCATCGGCTTCTCCGTATACCAAGCGGTAATCTACGTGGCGAGCAGGGCGGTGTCCAAGATCACCTTCGATTGGATCCTCGATCCCTTCGCGGTCATGCTGTCGTTGGGCTCCATCCTATTGGTGGGCATTTTGTCTGGCATGCTCCCGGCGCTGAAGGCCGAACGGCTATCGGTGATTGATGCGTTGCGGAGCGAATAGCGAAGCGGCGTGGGATCGAACGACGGTCCTCGAGGTCGTGGATGGCCCAAAGATCGGAATGGAGAGTGGGCGATTTCACCAATTAAAAATACGGACGCGCTCCCCGCTTAATGACGCAGCGCATTTTAAATAAGTTGAGCTCCCCCTTTCTTTGCGCCGTCCTTTGACCCTGGCGGGTCTCCCCGATATTCATGGGGTCATGCTTGCGCGCTTACACATTCAGGGACTGGCCTTAATCGACGAACTGAAAATCGAATGGGGCCCGGGCTTCAACGTGATTACCGGTGAGACGGGGGCCGGAAAATCGATCCTGATCAAAGGCTTAAGCCTGCTGCTGGGCGCCAAGGCGCATCCCGACACTGTGCGCACGGGGTACGAGCAGGCGACGCTTTCGGGGTTGTTCTGGGTGCCTGAGGCGCACGCGGCGGTGCGGGAAATGGGGAGTCTAGGCATTCCCTTCGAGAAGGAGGGCGGGTCGGTTGCCGTTCTCTTCCGGCGTGAAATTTCCTCTAAGGGGCGCTCTCTTTTTTGGATCAACGACACCAGCGTGAGTTCTACCGGGCTGCGGCAGGTGGCGGTGACCCTGGTGGACATCTTTGGTCAGCACGAAAACCAGCGGCTGCTCCAGCCGCAGACGCACTTAAGTTACCTCGACCGTTTTCTGCCGGACAAGAGCCTTAAGACCGACGTCGAAGCGGGCTTTCAGCGGTGTCAGCACCTCTTGCATGAAATCGTCGACGTGACCGAACGTTGGGGCGAGCGCGAGAAGGAACGCGACTACCTGGAGTTCCGTTTGAAGGCGCTCGAAGACCTGTCGCCTTCCAAGGAGGATTACGAAAAAACGATCTTCGATGCCCGCCGCGCGGACTCGCGCGAAAAGGTAATGGAACTATTGGGACGGCTGACCCAGGCGCTGGACGGTGACGGATCGGACCCCTTGTCGCGCCGATTGAACGAGGCGACCAAAGTGCTGGGGCTATTGTCGGGAACGTGGGCCGAGG
>JAYUBV010000389.1:0-1495 GCA_043740655.1 Pseudomonadota bacterium
GCGCACTTCCGGGTCGAGCGGAATCCGTTCGCTAAGCCAGTGGTTCAGCCGAGATCCGTCCACCAGGAAGAAGAAGCAGGCGACGTGCGCCAGGATTAGCTCCACCGCTAGGGCCGGAAGTTTCGCCGCAACGCTCAGGGCGACCGCCGAGACCGTCTTCCCCGCGTTCTGAAATAGTTCGCGTAGCTTCGCCTGCATTGCGGGCGAATCGCCCCACACCATTTTAAGCGGTTCAACCTTCTGAAGCTTTTCGCTGAGGGAGGAAATGGTAAAATTTGGATTCGAGATCCAGCCGGCGAAATCAACCCCCTGATCCAGGGCGACCGCGGCAAAGCCGAAGACCGGGCCTAGGATCACCAAGGCCGCCGCCGCGGTCACCAGAATCCCAGCCAAGGCCGGGCGCATTCCACGGATTTTCAATTTCCGATGGAGCGGACGCACCAGCAAGGCGAGGATCGCGCCCATCACCAACGCCAGCAGGTACGGGTAAACCATCACGAACGACATTGCGAAGGTGATGCCCAACAGGACTAAAAAAGTGAGTTTGGTACCCCCTATACGGTAAGCGGATCTTTTTTGCAGCGGCATGCCCGACCACCGTGCAGAAGTCGTACCAGCCGCTCCAGGCCGCTTGGCCAATCGACCCCGGTGGCTTGTAGATCAATTTATCTTTGAAAAGGTGGGCCGGCTCGCCGAGTACGGCGTGCAAGAGTTCGCCTAGCTTTTTCGACCGCGCGAGCCCGGCAATCGCCGGAGCCACGTCAGTAACGGGATCCAGGGTGTCCAGAATTGGCTCCCCAGTTTGAATGTGGTTCTGCCAGCGGCAGCGCAAATTGTCGGCGTGCAGTAAATCCGATCGCCGTAGCAGATCGTCGGCATCCCGCGCGGCCGCCGCCATCTCGTCGGTCGAGAAAAAACCACGCAGCGTGAGAAATCCTTGCTGGTCATAGCTATCGCGTAATTCCGGCGTCAACACCGCGGTTTCCCCCTCGAAGTGGACGAGTATAAGGGAGGGTGCTCCCACAATTCATGGCCCCCGACATAAAAAACCACCGCGGACGGGCGGGCCATGGAAACTTGGACGCCGTCCCAAAGTGCGAGACAATACCGGGCATGCACCGTCGACGGCTGGAGATTGGGCTTTTTGCGCTTTTGTTGGTGGTGTCGCTGACCACGTGTTCGCTAAGGACCCATCCGCCAATGGCCATCGTGGAGGTGCGGGCCCCGCGACTTCCGGCGACGGCACGAGTCATTTCCGATCGGCAATGCTTCGCGCTATTTGCCACCGGCGAGGGGAGCGACGTGACTTCGGCGCAGGTAGGCACCCGCCAACTGGTGTGTCTTGGCATCGCGGGAAAATATTTGGGCGCCTTCCCCTACGCCAGACTTGCCAATACCGCCGTGCCCGCTGACCCCGTAAAGGTACAGCTAGCCTACGGCCTCCATAAATTAACGCTACTAGCGGTCGATAAGTCCGGCGGCTGCGACAACAAAG
>JAYUBV010000390.1:0-5156 GCA_043740655.1 Pseudomonadota bacterium
TGTCGGACGCTTGCCCCTGAGCTCCGCCCAGAGGTTGATGAATCATGATTTGCGAGTGGGGGAACGAGTAGCGCTTGCCCTTCGTCCCCGCGGTCAGCAACAAAGCGCCCATGCTAGCGGCTAAACCCGTGCAGTAGGTTGCAATATTGGGCTTAATGTATTGCATTATATCGTAGATGCCTAAGCCGGCCGAAACACTGCCACCCGGAGAGTTGATGTACAAATGAATGTCCGCTTCCGGATCTTCCGATTCCAAAAACAAAAGCTGCGCGACGATAAGGTTGGCAACCGCATCATCGACTTGGGTTCCCAGGAAAATGATTCGTTCTTTAAGAAGGCGCGAATAGATGTCGTAGCTTCGCTCGCCACGAGCGGTCTGCTCCACCACCATCGGTACTAAGTAGTTTTGTACTTCCAATTGCTTTTTCAAAGGTGAGCCTCCAGCGTAGGAAGACACGAACGCATCCTCCCATCTGCTATTTAACTCAACTTAAGTCACTAAGACAAGCAGCCTCGTCCCAATTCGCACCGCGGCAAGCGCTTTGAAATCAAAGGATTTTACGCTGCAGGGCCCGAAGCCATGATCTTGGCGTTTTGCGTTAAATACTCGAAAACCTTCTCCGTCAGCAGCTCATCACGGATCTCGGTGAGTGCTTCACGTTCCTGGAGGAGCTTCATCGTTTCACCCATGGGACGTTTGATTTCCTCCGCAATTTCTTTAATGCGGCCAGCCATTTCGTCGTCGGAAACCGTAAAACCCTGCTTGGTGGCAATTTCGCTAAGCAACAAAGAGCCTCGGGCAATCTGTTCGGCGCGCGTCTGAAGTGACTTTTTGTCCTCTTCCTTGAACGCTTCTGGAGTGCGGCCCATGCGGCGGTACTCTTCCGTCAGGCGCTGGATCATCTTGTATTTCTCGCGTTCGACCAAAGAGGCCGGCGCTTCGAAATGATGTTCCTTAACGAGAAAATCGACGATCTGATTGCGGTAGGAGCTCTTTTGCTCCTGCTTCTTCATGTTCTCGATGTTCTCTATCAAATCTTTTTTTAGCGTTTCCACCGTGGCGCCCGGCTTGATCTGAGCGGCCATCGTGTCGTCGAGATCCGGCGTTACGCGCTTTTTCAGCTCCATCACTCGGAAACGGAAATTGACGGTTTTGCCCTTCAGTTCCGGGTTCGTGTGCTCGTCTTCGTACTTGGCAGAAATATCCGCCCAGTCGCCGCCCACCTTGGCATTCTGAACGCCTTTGTCGAGTTCCGGCAAAAGCTTATCCATGCCGACTTCGACGGTGACCGTCTCGGCCTTAACTTCTTTTGCGTCTTTCCCGTCGACCCTCGTCTCAATTTCGATCACGGCGTAGTTACCCTTCGTGGCCTTCTCGGCCTCGACCGGCTCCAACGTGGAGAAACGCTGCGTGAGGTTGTTCAATGTTTCCTGAATCTCTTTTTCCGAGGCGGTCGTATCGATCGATTTGACCGGGATGCCGTTATAATTCTTCAACGTAATTTCGGGACGAACGTCGAACTCGGCTTGGAAATCGAACGGCTTGTCGGTCTGACCAAAGGCTCGCTCGGCTACGTTGGTGAGGCGCGGCTGGCTCAATGGCTCCAGCTTCTCGTGGGCGATGGCGTGGTCCAAACCTTCGCGAATCAACGCCTGCATCGCGTCCTTATGAATATCTTCTTTGTACTTTTCGGTAACGAGCTTGATGGGGGCCTTACCCGGACGGAAGCCCGGAATCTGCGCCTGGCGATGGTAGCGCTGGGCTGCCTTCTGCTCGTACTGCTGGACGCTTTCCGAAGGATATTCAACGGTTAAGCGAACGCGGGTCGGGCTGATACGGTCGACCTTCACGTTATGATTCTGCGTACAGTTCTCGTGGCTCATGGAACTCCCATTTAGGAAAAGATTACGGGGAATAACACGCCGCTAAACCCATGTCCATACTGCGAAAAGCGTCACTTCGGACCTATTTCAAACTTCCGAACAGCTTGATGCAGATCGCTTCGACCCAGTCACCCGGAGTGAACACGAGGGACGCCGATCGCCTCAGATCTTTGTGCATGTTGATGACGTACGGGGTGGGAAGATAAAGCCCCCCTTTGTAGCCAATGCTGAGGGCGTGGTCGGTGATCTGGAAATCGGGGAGCAATGACATCGTATATTCAGAAATTCCCCGTTGCTTGCCAAGATACTCGTCGGCGACGAAGTACATCACTTTGACGCCGAGGCCGCCGGTCAAAATTCCAGGGACGACCCAGTTCAACGCCTCGTAATCCACGTTCATGCGAATTCGGTGGCTCCGACCCGCCTTCGGACGCTCTAGAAAGAAGTTTAACCACAGGCCCGAAGCCGTTCCCCATTTCCACACGGCGGCCCCCAGGTGACCGCCAAGACCGATTTGAAGCCCGTCGTGGCTCGAGTTCGCCACCAGTGAGGACGAATAGGTCAGTTCTTGGTCCAACTTATTAACCGCACTCGTCAGCGATTTGAGAAAAATGGTGTCGGGATCGTCGAGCTTCGCCTGGCTCCAGATGGGCTTCAGGGTAACGATTCGGCCGAAACGAATAGTGAACTTCATCGGCGAACGTAGCCGGTAGAACAAACGGGCGAAGTTCTCCAGATGATGCCCCCTCTTTTCGTAGAACTTGGCCTTGTCGCCAGCGGATAGCTCGCTAAGTTGCGGTTCGATATCCAATAGCTGGATGGGCACATCCGGGGCGGCGTGAATTACCCGGGGTTCCGGCGGAACCTCGCCGTGTAAAACATCGGGCATCCACGAAATCAGGAGGAGGAACAGGATGTTTAGTCCAAACTTCACGGACTGCTTATGTGCAATTGGACATCCAACCGCCTAGGCCTGAGCCAGGCTCAAACCTGGGGAGAGTGCCGAAAAAGGGCACGCTTGGCGTCACTAGCGGTATTCAGAGTGTGGGGACCTTTAGAGGGCCGCGGGGGAGACTTCGGGCGGACGTTTCCAGGACAGGATGAAGAGTACGGCCACCCCCACCACGATGCAGGAGTCAGCGATGTTGAACGCCGGCCAGTGGTAGACCTCTTTCCAATGGAAATCCAAGAAATCGATAACGAACCCAAAGCGGAGGCGATCGATCAGGTTCCCAATCGCGCCCGATAGCACCAGGCTGAGTGAACCCGCCATTAAATGCTGATCGTCTTTCAAGCGGATGAAGATCATCATGATGACCGCCATCGCGATGAGCGGCACCACGATAAAGAACGGCTCCCGGAATGCCGGCGGCGCGTGGTTTAAAAACCCAAATGCCGCCCCCGTGTTGCGCACGTAGGTCAGCGCAAAGAAGTTTGCAATGATGGGGCGGCTTTCGCCCCAATGAAAATTTTTGTGGATAACCTGCTTCGTCCATTGGTCGGAGATCAAAACCAAAACGGTGATGACGAACAGGACGATGAGGCGCTTCTTCTTATTGGGATTCACTGTGCTTTGCCTTCCCGGGCGTGGCGGTAATCAAGAAACAACGTAAAAGATAGCAGGAGAAGTCCGAACAGAATAGACAGATCCGCCACGTTGAATTTGGGATTGATGCCGGTAAAGGGGATGTGCAGTTTGAAAACATCGACGACAAAACCCTGCCGGATGCGGTCTACCAGGTTGGACAAGGCTCCCGTCACAATGGTTCCCAACGCAATCGACGTCAGCATTAGCCCGTCCTGAATTTTGACGAAGACCAGGATGATGAGCACGAGCGCAAAGATCGGGATGCCGATCATAAACAACTCTTGAATTGGACTGGGCGCTCCATTGAGCACTCCGAACCCCAAACCAAAGTTGTGGAAATTCACGACGGAGAAAAAGTTGTCGAGCAACGGATGCTCATCGCCCAAAACTAACTTTGAGCGCACCCAAAGCTTGGTCCACTGGTCGAGGCAAAACAAAAGCCCGCACAACGAAAAAATTCGGACGGTTCGTTCTTTCACTGCGAATTAGTTTAACACTGTCATGGCGAGGGCGAAGCCCCGGGCATATGCCAGGCGCATCCCGTTGAATGAGGGCCAACGGGTTAGTCCTTTTTCCACGGGGTTCGCCTGGCGTCTGCCCGGCCCTCTTTGAGGGCTCGCAATGGCAATTTAGCCGCTCATCGAGTCCAAGAACGCTTTATTCGTTTTCGCGCTCATGATCTTATCCAGCAAGAACTCCATACTATCGATGACATTCATCGGCTGGAGCACCTTACGGAGAATCCAGATGCGGTTGAGGATGTCTTTGTCCAGCAGGAGCTCTTCGCGTCGCGTACCCGACTTGTTGATGTCGATACACGGAAAGATGCGTTTTTCCATGAGTTTGCGGTCCAGGGTAATTTCGAGGTTACCCGTACCTTTGAACTCTTCGAAAATCACTTCGTCCATACGGCTGCCGGTATCGATAAGGGCGGTCGCCAGAATCGTCAGGCTGCCTCCGTTTTCGATATTACGGGCCGCGCCGAAGAAACGCTTCGGCTTGTGCAACGCGTTGGAGTCCACGCCGCCCGACAGGATCTTGCCACTGGGTGGGACCACCGTGTTGTAGGCGCGGGCGAGACGCGTGATGGAGTCGAGCAGAATGACGACGTCTTTCTTGTGCTCAACCAGACGTTTCGCCTTCTCGATCACCATTTCAGCGACCTGCACGTGGCGGGTGGCCGGCTCGTCGAAAGTCGAGCTGATAACCTCGCCCTCCACGTTACGCTCCATGTCGGTGACCTCTTCCGGGCGCTCGTCGATTAGCAGCACGATAAGGGTAACTTCCGGATGGTTGTGCGTAATCGCGTTGGCGACTTCTTGCATCAACACCGTCTTACCGGCGCGCGGAGGCGCGACGATGAGACCACGCTGCCCTTTTCCAATCGGAGTGAGCAGGTCAATGATGCGGGTCGAGTACTTCTTTGTGTCGTACTCCAAGTTAAAACGGGTGTGCGGGTAGAGCGGGGTCAAGTTGTCGAACAGGATCTTTTCCCGGGCTACATCCGGATCCTCGAAGTTAACCTTCTCCACCTTAAGGAGCGCGAAATAACGTTCCGAATCTTTCGGCGGGCGAATTTGGCCTTCAACCGTATCGCCGGTGCGCAGCATAAAGCGGCGGATCTGCGAGGGGGAGACGTAAATGTCGTCCGGACCCGGCAGGTAGTTGTAGTCGGGGGCGCGGA
>JAYUBV010000391.1:0-5150 GCA_043740655.1 Pseudomonadota bacterium
GGCGCGTACACCATCGAGATTCTCTCGGTACTGGGAGTTGTAGGAGCTGCTGGTGCAGCGTTCGTGGCGTTGCGTTCGAAACCTGCGGCACCGAAGACGCCGGAGGTGGAAAAACAGGTCCACCGGGCACCGGAAACTAGGATTCCGGCGCCGTCTCCCGAAGAGCCCGGCAGCCGACCTGCCGCCGAGCTGGGCAAAGCCGAAGAATTGATTGAACTGGTTCCGCCGACCAGCTCGCCTTACGGCGAAGAGCCGGTGCCCCCGGTAAAGGAAAAAGCCCAACGACTAGAGCTGTACCAGACTCCGCGGGCGCCGCAGCTGGACGACGAAGAAGAGGCTCCATTAGTTCCGAAGCCAGTTCCTACGGGCAAAACGTCCGGCATGGAACTGGGGCTCGGACGGACGTCCAAAGGTTTTTGGGACCGTTTAGGTAAGTTTTTTACCCTGAGCGCTGGTCACTCGATTAGCGAAGCCGAATGGGAACAGATTGAAGAAGCGCTGCTTGAAGCCGATGTCGGCGTGACCACTACTACGGCTCTCACCACGAAGGTGAAGGCTCGATTAAAGCAGGATAGCTCGCAGGAATTAAAGATGCTTTTTATACAGGAAGGCGAAGGGCTTTTCGACGGCATGAATCACGGGTTGTTGGAAATGCCCGTGGGCACGAAGCCCTTGGTCATCAGCATTGTCGGTGTGAACGGAGTGGGTAAGACCACCACGATTGGCAAGCTAGCCCATTGGTTCACTGCCGAAGGCAAAAAAGTTTTGGTTGGTGCGGGAGATACGTTTCGGGCCGCGGCGATTTCTCAACTGAAGACGTGGGCTGACCGCGTGGGTTGTGATTTCGTTACCGGCCGTGAAGGCGGGGATCCGGGGGCGGTTTCGTTTGATTCGTTGGCCGCGGCCAAGGCCCGGAATGCCGACATTGTGTTGTTCGATACGGCAGGGCGTTTGCACACGAAGACCAACCTTATGGACGAGCTCAAGCGCGTTCATAAGGTGATGAAGAAGGTGATTCCCGAAGCACCGCACGAAACCTGGCTCGTCATCGATGGCACGCTGGGACAAAATTCGGTGCAGCAGGCGCGCGAGTTTTCGAAGGTTTTGGATCTTACCGGAGTTGTAGTCACCAAGCTGGATGGAACCGCCAAGGGTGGAGCGGTCTTTTCCATCGTTAATGAGTTGAAGCTACCCATTCGTTTCATCGGACTTGGTGAAAAAGCGGAAGATTTAGTTCCGTTCGAGGCCAAGCCGTTCGTCGATGCCATTCTGAATCCAAAGTCAGTTCACTAAACAGTTCCGCATTACATTTTAAAGTCCCCTATGAATCCTCAGGCGCTTTCCATATTGGGCGGTTCTGCGCTGTTGGTTTTTGGTTTGCAGGAACTCTCAAAGAGCATCCAGTACGTGGCGGGCGGCAGGTTCCGCACGTGGATCAATCAGTTCGGCCAAAAGCCGATCTTTGGTCTATTGCTGGGCGTTCTGTTGGCGGTTTTGCTTAGCGGCAGCGGCGCCGTAACCGCCATGCTTGTTGGTTTGGCCAACGCCCGCCTGCTTACGCTGGAATCGGTTTTCGCAGTGACGCTCGGATCCGCCGTCGGCTCGACGCTGATGGTGCATGTCTTTGCACTGAAGATCGCCGACTACGGTCTGCTCATCATGTTCATCGGTATGGTGCTAAACGGCGTTCTGCGCGAAGATAGAACGTCCAAGCTGGCGCGCGGGCTGTTCTTCATCGGTATTATCTTCTTCTCCATCTCGCTACTGGTAAACGCGGGGGAAGCGCTGGAACATGCGCCGTGGTTTAAGTCCCTCTTCGACTATTTTCGCGGGCGGCCCATCGTGGCGTTCCTCTTCGCCGCGCTGCTCACCGCCATCATTCCCAGTAGCTCGGCCACTATCGTTTTTGTAATGTCGATCTTCTCCCAGCCCGGGGCAAGCTTGCACGAAGCCATTCCCTGGGTGCTGGGCGCCAACGTCGGTACCACCGCCAACGGGTTTTACGCTAGCTACGGCACGGGGCAGATCGGTAAGCAGGCGGCGTTAGGCCATTTGCTCTTCAAGCTAATCGCCGTCGTGATGCTATTGCCGTTTTTGGATTTCTTCATCAGCTTCGTGCAGGTCATTAGCATGGATCTGACCCATCAGATCGCCATGGCCCATACGATGTTCAACGTGATCTTTGCCTGCGTGCTGTATCCGTTTATCCCCTACGGTGTTGAGCTGGTGCGTCGCGTAATCCCGGACGAACTGAAGCAGAGCCCGTTTCACTTTCTTTACCTAGATGCCCGCAGTCTCACGACGCCCGAGTTGGCGATTGCCCAAGCGCAGCGCGAGCTAATGCGCATGGCCGATCTCGTGGAGAACATGGTCGCCAAAAGTGTGCCGCTGTTCCGACGCAAGGCGCTCGCCGAGATCGAAGAGATGAAAGCGGATGACTCGTTGGTCGATTACCTGAACCGTGGCATCAAACTCTTCCTCACCAAGCTGTCGCAGAGTGAGATGACGCCGGAGCAGGTACACAAGGAGTTTGAACTGGTCATTCGCACGCATGACTTGGAAAATATCGGTGACATCGTCGACAAGAACATCTTGGAGTTAATCCGGAAAACCGTCCGTAAAGGCTACGTCTTCTCGGAAGAGGGCTGGACGGAGTTATTGGGAATGCATGAGAAAGTGATTGAGCTATTGAAAGTATCTACCGCGTACTTCAACACGCGCGAGCGCACTCTCTTCGTTAAAGTCATGGTTTTGAATCGCGAAATAGAAGAATTGACGATCGATCTGAGCGAGCGGCACGTGCAGCGCCTACACCAGGGCATCAAGCAAAGCATGGACACCACCAGCGTGCATCTTGATTTATTGAGTAGCTTGCAGCGTATCGCTCACCTTTCGGTGAACTTCACACGCGTAGTCGGCGGCCGAAACACAGGGGAGCCGCCGGTTTAATAACGGGATAATCCGATGACCCAATATAAAATTAGAAATGTTAAGGGCCGTATCGACGGTCCGTACTTGGAAAAGGACCTCCTTTCCAAGATCCAGCGCGGCCGGGTATCGGTAGACGATGAGATCAGCGTAGCGCCGTTCGTGAACTGGGAAAAAATCTCGACTCGCTCAGAGTTCTACGATGCCTTTCTCCGTCGCCTTTTCCAGTTGCCGCAGGACGAGGCGGTAGATCCCATTTCCTCCTCCAAACCGCAGCGCTCTATTTCTTCGCCCGGCCCGCAATTCACCCAGCAGGACGATTCGCCAAAAACCAGGGCGGTGGACGACGTAAACGAAGCCTACGGCGGCACGCGCAATAGCCCCCCCGAAGGCGGCACCGTTCACCAGTCCGAGATCGACGAGCTTTTCTCAGAAGTGGGAGGGGGAGAGGAAGCACGCGTCGGCACGGCCGTGATTCCTAAAGGTGAATCGATCTTAGAAAACGTAAGCGGCGGGACAGGAACCGAGCTGATGCCGTACGAGGCTAGGACCCCCGCGGAGATCACCCATCCCAACGAGACGCAGGCGCTACTCAACCGCGACATTCCGTCCCCCCAGGAAAATCTGGTGGCCGAGGCGGAAATGGAGAAAGACGAGTTTCAGAAAAAAACTCGCCGAAAGGTATTTGGCATCGCGGCGGCGGTGGCGATTGTCGCATTACTAGTCTTTGGCGGGGGTTCGGAAACCAAAAAGGGGGTTCCCCTAGTTGATAAAAAAGACCCTAAGGAAGCGGTCCCCTTGTTGGGAGTGGATGCTACGGTCAAATCGACCGCGCTCATTAAAGAAGGCGATCTGCTTAAACAGTATGATTCCCCGCTTTTCTATAAGGGTGCGGTGGATGCATTGAAGGAAGCGGTCGCACTAAAGGAAGGAAACGCGCAGGTCTACTCGCGTTTGGCCGAAGCGTTGGCGTATCTTTTTTACGATGCCGAAGGGTCGGAGGCAGAAGGCTACAAGGACGAGTTTCAAACCTACCTTTCGCGAGGCAAGCAGCTCGACCCCCACTCTAGCGCGCTTTACCGCGCTGAGGCGGTCGTGATGATGAAGGATAAGAACTTTGCCGACGCCCGCACCAAAGCGGTGGCGGGTATCGAGTCGGATCCGCACAATCCCGAAGGCGCCGTGCTCTTTGCGGAAATTCTGCAGCAGTTAGGTGAGAACGATCGCACGAAGCTGGCGTTTGAAGAAGCTCTGAAGATAAATCCCGGCCTCATCCGCGCCCGCGTGGGACTAGCGAATATCGCGTTAGCGTCCGGCAATTCCGCGGCCGCCAAGGCGCAGGCGGCCGAGGCCCTAAAAATCAGTCCTTTCTACGCTCCGGCTTTTCTGGTTTTGGGCCGTGCCTCGCGCGCGGAGGGGGATGCGGCCACGGCTAAGGGCATGTTTGAAATGGCGGGGCGGTACCACCGGTTAGCCTTCAAGGGAGTGCGGTCGCAGATCGCTAAGGAGCTTGGCGTCGACAACTTGGACTCGGTCGGCTACGGCGCGGAAGAATTTTTGGAAATTGGCAGCGATCTCCAGGCGAAGGGCCGCGCTTCGGAAGCCACCCGATTTTTTTTGGCGGCGAGCCTGCTCGCGCCGGAAAGTGCGATTCCTCTCGTAAAACTAGGCGAGGCCGCGGAGAAGGTGGCGCTTAGCTTCGAAGACTACCGCTACGTCATGAATATTTACGAACGCGCGATTCAACGGGATCCGACTGAAGCAAAATCGTACCTGCGTTTGGGCATTCTGGAGACAGAACAGTATAACTGGGACCGCGCCTTTAAACTGTTATCGCAGGCTTCCGTGTTGGCGCCAGGAAAAGCGGACACGTACGTGGCTTTGGGCCGCTTCTACTATAAGAAACAGGACTATCTCGAAGCGCTGAAGCAGCTTTCCCTGGCGCACGAAATCAGTCCCACGGACTCCGAAGTGCAGTACTACGCGGGGCTGATTCGTCTGGTCGTGAAGAAAGACGCCATCAAGGAAGCGATGCCGTTCTTTTACCAGGCGTACAACACCAACCCACAGAACTACGATGCGCTTGTCGAGTACCTGAAGTTGAAGGTGCTTAGCTACGAAAAGAATTTCGCGGTCAAGTTTGCGAAGGCCGGTATTGAGCGCGAGCCGTCCAACCACAAGTTCTATTGGGCGCTGGGCGAAGTCTACGCCTCCAACAACGA
>JAYUBV010000392.1:0-5149 GCA_043740655.1 Pseudomonadota bacterium
CTTCGCGCGCGACATTTTGGCGAAGTACGGTACCGACCAACGCATCACCGCGCTACTCGACAACGCCGAAGTTTTTTTGATGCCTTCGATGAATCCGGACGGAACCGAGCACCACCAACGCTGGAACGCCAACGGCGCGGACTTGAACCGGAACTTCCCGCTGATGACGGACGACGCATTCTCCATGACAGGGCGTGAGATCGAAACTCAGCACCTGATGAATTTGCATCTTAAACATCGGTTTCCACTGGCCATGAACTTCCACGGTGGCTCGCTGGTCGTAAACTTACCTTGGGACCATAAACGCAATTCGGGCGCCGAAAAATTCGGCGACGATCAGCTCGTGGTTTACCTCGCCAAGGACTACTCCAAGGCCAACAAGCCGATGTGGAACACCAACGTGGGCACCTTCGTGAATGGCGTCACCTACGGTTACGAGTGGTATCAAGTACTCGGCGGTATGCAGGACTGGGCCGCGTACTTCCGCGACGCCGTCCACACCACGCTAGAAATTTCCCAAGTGAAGTGGCCCTCGGCGAGCCAGCTGCCGAAGTTCTGGGCGGATAACCGCGAATCACTGCTGAAGTACCTAGAGGGCGGCCTGATGGGGCTCCACCTGAAGGCTTACAACTCGAACGGTCAGCTAGTGCCCAACGTTAACGTCGAAGTGAACACCTCGACCCGCCGGCTTCAGTACGACGGGGCCATTCACCGTCTCACGATTCCCGGTGAGCAGCAGGTGACGATTAAGGCGAACGGCTACCGAGCTAAATCGCTCACCCTTACGGCCGAGGCTTTCCATGGAGAGTACCGTCCCGTCACGCTTGAGAACGAATAAGCTCCCGTGGACATTGATCTCCACGGGCTGAAGGTGGCGGACGCCGAAAAGCTGTTTTACGACCGCTTGAATACCTCGAGACTGGCGAAGTCCCTTGATGTAGTCTGTTTCATTACGGGCACTGGCCTGATTCGAGAGCGATTGTTAGCTCTCGCCAAGGAACAGGACCTTTACCATTACGTACCGATGGCAAACCGAGGCTGCGTAGTGATTGAGTTTGAATGAGCAGCCGGCAATATCAGCTAACTCAGATCTCCGACGACACGCGGGAGATCGCACCTTACTTCGACGACGACTTTGCGGCGTCGATCCAGCGGCTAGTTAAAAGTCCCACCCTGCCCGACCTGGTGAAACCGAACTTCCCCAAGCTCGAATGGAATGCCTTCGTCGACTACATTTCGCAAATTCGGTCGGTCGATGAATACCAGGGAAGCGTCACCTTCGTGGCGGTGAAGAGTCTGGTGAAGCACTCCATCCGCGAGTTCACCTCGTCCGGCTGGAACCTGATTGACAACGACAGGACCTACCTCTTTTTTTCCAATCACCGCGACATCATCTGCGATCCGTCACTGATTTGTTGGGCGGGACGGGTTCAGGGACGCCGCACGCCGCAGATCTGCTTAGGCGACAATTTATTGATCAATCCTTTGATCACGGACTTAATCAAAGGGAACAAAGGGGTCACGGTAAAGCGCAAGCTCACCCAGCGGGAACTGTTGCGGTGGTCGAAGGTGCTGTCGAATTACCTCCGCCGCGCCGTCGAAGACGGAGTCGATTCCGTTTGGCTCGCACAGCGCGAAGGGCGTAGCAAAGATGGATTCGACATTACCCACCAGGGCGTATTGAAAATGCTAGCGCTATCGGATCGGCACGATCTCCACTTATCGTTTCGGAATTTGCGAATCGTCCCGACCGCCATCTCGTACGAGTTTGACCCTAACGACGTGTGGAAGGCCCTGGAGCTTTACAAGACCGAAAAAACGGGCTCGTACGAAAAGGCCCCCGGGGAAGACCTGCTCAGCATGGGCCGTGGCATTCGCGGACCGAAGGGCCGCGTTCACATACACATTGGCGGGGAGCTACCTTCGACGGTGTACGAATCCATGAAAGACATTCCCCGCCCCAAAGCGATCGAGCAGCTGGCAGAGGCCATCGACGCCAGCATCGCATTGAACTACCGGCTGTGGCCGTCCAACTGGATTGCGCACGACCTCGTGCACCGCTCCCGCACCGGGGAGAATCATTACACGGCGGCGGAGAAGAACGAGTTTCAAGCCCGGTTAGAGCAGCAGCTGGCGTTGCTGCCGAAGGGGGATTGGGATCGCGAACGGGTGAAACAGCTTACCGTTACCGCTTACGCCAATACGGTCGAAAACTTCCTATCCCACAAGGATCGCTAGTCGTTAAGGGGCCACGCGCTCCCGAACCCACGCCTTGCCTTCGCGGCGGTAGACCACCCGGTCGTGCAACCTGCACTCTCGCCCCTGCCAAAACTCAATCTGGTAAGGGTCGACCCGGAAACCACCCCATTGCGGCGGAATCGGAACCTCCGTCCCTTCGGGGAACTTTTTCTCCATCTCCAGCACCCGTTCTTCGAGCGCCTTACGATCCGAGAGACGCTGACTTTGCGGCGAGGCCCACGCCGCGATCTGGCTACCGCGCGGCCGAGTTCTAAAGTACGCCAGCGATTCTTCCCGCGGGCATTGACTCGCCGTTCCTTCTACCCGCACCTGTCGGTCGAGGCGCTGCCAGTAAAAGCATAGCGAAACCCGCGGGTTCTGAATCAGCTCGCGTCCTTTGCGGCTTTCGTAGTTGGTGAAGAAGTAGAACCCTTTCTCATCGAGCTTGCGCAGAAGCACCATGCGCACTGACGGTGTGCCGTCACTTGACGCCGTCGCCACGGCGACCGCGTTGGGCTCTTCGACCCCCGATTTGTCCGCTTCTTCGAGCCAAGTCTTAAACTGCGTCATCGGATCGGAAACCAGTTTCGTTTCATCGATGGTAGCGCGGGTGTAATCCATACGGCGATTGAGAAGCTCCTGAGTATCCGACATTAAGGCAGGGTAGTACAATCTGCGGATGCAAGACAACTCTGCTCGCTCACGCAAAGGCCCGGCGTATGCAGAATGGCTGATCGGCGGGTTTCTCTTTCTGGCGAGCTACGCGGTACTGGCCGCACTACGCAAAAACTACTTTAACCAGGACGATAACTTCACCCAGTTTGGCCCGGTAATTTTGGCCGCCGCACGCAGCTTTTTCGATCACGGAACGTTTCCTAATTGGAACCCATTCCAACAAATGGGTGCCCCCGTCGGGGAGACTGGCGTTTACGCCCTGACCTATCCGATCACTTACTTAAGCTGCTGGCTGGCGATTAATGTTTGGAACGATCCCGCGGCATGGGCCGACGTGTTTTTTCTGCTGCACGCGCTACCCGGTTTCGTCCTGATGTACAGGTTGCTGCGGGAGCTGGAAGTTTCGGAGTGGATCGCCGTGGCTGCCACGCAGGCGTTCGTGTTCTGCGGCTACAACCTCGTAATCGGTCGCTCTTGGTACTACATGCTGCCTTTAATCCTGTGGTTACCGCTTTTGGCCACGACGCTCGTGCGTTTTTCGCAGGCCGCTAGCGCCAAGTGGCTGGCCACCGCGTCGCTCACCATCGGAATTGGCTTTCACTCCGGCAACGCGCAGGTCTGGACCTACCTCGTCGGGTTCTGGCTTGTGGGCGTTGGCTTACTCATTTGGCAGCAGCCAACAGCGCAGCGCATCCGGAGTCTGAAGGCAGTCGGCATCGCGCTCGTCATCGCTCTTGGCATCGCGGCTCCGCTGCTGATCGTGCAATTGAAATTTGCGGCCGAAGTCCACCGCCGAGCCCACTTCCACGGCGGCATCGGCGGCTTCCTTTTGGCAATGCTCTTGCCGCAGCCGCTAGCGCCGGTTGGCTTTCCCAACGGCTGGTGGCCAGACCCGCAAGGGCCCGGAAAGTTGGGCGAGCTTTATTACGCCGGGACCATTTTCACAGTGTCCGCGTTGACCGCTACACTCTACTGGCTACGCGATCGGCAGCGGAAACTAACGACGGTGTCGCTATTTCTGATCCTGGGGTGGCTCGCGTTCTGGCTGGCCCTGGGCAAGCACGGTGGCCTGTGGACGGCGATGTTATACGTTCCCCCGTTCAACAAATTTGACCACCCCATAAAATATCTGCCTTTCGTCCATTTCTTTTGGATCATGGCCGGTACCCTTTTTCTGGAACATTCCTGGGCCAGCTGGGAACTGCCTAAGAAAACTCGCGCCCGTTTCGGCGTGGGGATGGTCTCCATTTTGCTGATGGTGTACCACCTTACGCAGTCTTCCAGCGCACGGTTCGTTTACGGCGATGTGACCTATCCTCCGTACCCCGCCCCAATCATGGACCTCCTGCAACATCACGCGGGCAAGGGAGTAAACAAATACCGTGTCGATACCACGGCGCCCCGCTGGAACCCTTTCCGTGGTTTCCTGCACGCGCTTAGCCACAACTTCGGCACTTACTACGGCATTACGATGCTGAACGGCTACGATCCGCTCGTCGCCGATACCACCGAAACCGACGACTTCTTTCTTAAGATGGAACGGGACCAAGTTAATGGCATGAAGAAGGCCGGCGTTACCACGCAGATCGTTTATCGGGATGGCCGAGTACTGTTGGGCAAGATTGACGATCCGGAGCCGATGGTGTTCGCGACGGAAAATCTCAGAGTGCAGTTTCCGTTCGACGCTTCGTTCTCGGGGATCGAAGTCACGAACCCCGATGCCAGCACCTCGAAGAAGATCGTGGTGAACTTCCTTGCTCGGCCGCGCTTTAAGGCTTGGGTCGACGGCGTGAATACGACGATCGAAGCGGACGACTGGGGCCGTATGGTAATTCCAACGCCAGCGGCGTGGAAAAACATCTCCATCCTCTACTCCCCCGCGTGGAAAACGAGCTTTTTATGGGGCCTGCTGCTCGCCGCAGCCGGTCTCAGCCTGGCCTACTACACCGGAATCATTCGATGGAAACCGCAGTAAAACCCTTACTCACGTCGGCCGCGCTTACTTTGTACCTGTTGCATTGGCCGGGAGCATTTTTTTCCACCCCCATTCGCCTTATCGCGTTCTCACTGATCGCCATCAACCTTGTTTACCTAGCAATCCGAAAGCGGAACTGGCTTCCCGATTCATTTCCATCCTTCACCGCTCCACTAGAGGAAACCAGAAAGAGTCGGCCGAAAGAATGGCTACTGTACGCCACCGGCTGGGCACTGACGTTGGGCGGCTACCTCATTCTCC
>JAYUBV010000393.1:0-5148 GCA_043740655.1 Pseudomonadota bacterium
GGTCCCCCCGGAGTCCGTTTCACGAGCTTCGCCCTGTTTCTCGGGGTTTCCATGTCGATCACCGCGTTCCCCGTACTCGCGCGTATTCTCACGGATAAAAAAATAAATCGCACCAGAATGGGAACCATCGCGCTTACCTGTGCCGCCGTCGATGATGTCTCGGCGTGGTGCCTTCTCGCCCTGGTGGTTAGCGTGGCCCACGCCAAAATTGGTGGCGCCGTGGTCACCCTAACGCTGACAGTGCTCTATATCACTGCGATGTTCGTTCTAGGCGGACCATTGATCCGTCGCCTCATTCCTTGGCTAGAAAAATTCGATCGCGTAACCGAAGGCGGTATCGCCCTGTTCTTCGTGGCGCTTTTACTGTCAGCCCTCGCCACCGAACTTATTGGCATTCACGCTATCTTCGGCGCCTTCTTGCTGGGGGCGATCACGCCGCACGACAGCCGCGTGGCCAAAGAGCTTACCGATCGCATCGACGATTTAGTTCGCATCATGTTTTTGCCGGCGTTCTTCGCTTTCACCGGAATGCGCACGCAAATCGGGCTGCTCTCCACACCCGAAGACTGGATACTGTGTGGGATCATCATTCTCGTGGCGACCCTGGGAAAGTTTGGCGGCACGCTGGTAGCCGCCCGTTTTTCCGGATTGAGTTGGAGAGATTCTTCCGCACTGGGAATTCTTATGAACACCCGCGGACTAGTGGAACTAATCGTACTGAACCTGGGGCTCGATCTTAAAATCATTCCGCCACAGCTCTTTGCGATGCTCGTAATAATGGCGCTGGTGACTACGTTTGCCACCTCCCCAATTCTTCAGCTGATCACACGAAACCACCCATGGGAAAACCGGGTTTAAAGGCCCCCTCGCTTTCCCTCCCCTACCCCCCCCCGAAATCATTGGGCTTTTTGCCGTATTCCAGGCACTTCATTTGCACTTCTAAGTACCAACACCATACGAGGAAACAGCTAAGATGATGCAACTAAAGGTAATTATCGTGGGTCTGACCCTACTGGGAAGTGCGTACGCCAAAGACAGTCTCTACGTCTTGGTCACCGCCAAAGCTAACCAAATTCCGGTCTTTTCCTGCAGTTTAAGGCCCGAATCGCAGCCGCCAAAGATTGAAAACGACGTGATGAAATTTCGCGCTGTCGTTAGCGGTTACATCGGCCCGCTCACGTGGCGGATACCCATTTACCAAGGGCAGAACGGAGAAACCGACATTGCGGTAAACCGTATTGGATCCCTCACGCCCGAGCCGGACGGCACCTTTCCCATCGAACTAGGGTCGGATGACGTCATCAAAGCTTCCGCCAAGGAAAAGCTCTACATGCAAGTTAAGGCCAGCACCGGCGAAGTAGCGTTCTGCGATACCTCGCTGGCCGCGCCTCGCCGAGCTACCGCAAGCTTGCCGGACCGCAACTTGCTCATGGTCAACGGAGAAGTCGGCCCATAAAGGATCTTCAGCCTTTCAATTTGCCGCTAGCTCCACATTGAGCCCGCTAATTCCTCGCCATTGCCTCCGTAACGTAGAGGAATGGGGAACGGAAAAACTACGTTATGGCTGTTTCTCGCCTTGGTGTGTGGCTCCGTAGCCACCGCCGAGACCTGCTGGGACCCAAAGCGCCTCGCCTCCAAATGGGACCTGTGGGCCAAGGGCACTTGCCTGCGCGGCGCTAATCTCTGGCAGAAGATAATCGTCCCAAACGCAGATGGCGACGAGCTAGGGACCGAAGTCGTCGGCCCCACTTACGATCAAGCTAATCTAAATTCCCTGACCGCCCTCGGCGCCAACTACGCCAACCTTTCCTTTCCCGGATTACGCAACGAGGAGGCGCCCTACGCCTGGCGCGAAGACGTGGCCCAATACCTCGATCGTTTAGTCGATCGGGCGCGTAAAGCTGACCTATTCGTCGTAGTGAGCTTCCGTACGGGGCCCGGCCGCAGTGAATCTGGCTTCGACGGCAGCGCCGGCGCCGATCATTCCGTGTGGCAAGATGCGAACAAGCAGGCCGCCTGGGTCGAGATGTGGCGGCAAACTGCCCTTCGCTACCGCAATCACGCTAACGTGGTGGGATACGATTTAATGGTCGAGCCCAACGCCAACGACGTGCTCTTAAAGATCTGGGAGCCGGAGCCCTTCTTCAAAAAATATACGAACACTACGTACGATTGGAATGCGTTTGCCGCCAAGATCATTCAGGCGATCCGCTCGGTGGACCAGGAGACTCCAATCCTAGTCGGCGGAATGAACTACAGCAGTCTCGACTGGCTGCCCGCACTCGATCGCATGGCCGACTCTCGCGTGGTCTACGCCGTCCACAACTACGAGCCGTACAACTACACGCACCAAACTGCCAGAGGGAAAAAGAGTTACCCCGGACGTTTTTCTCCGGACGGCGCCGGCACAACAAACGTAAACAAGGATTGGCTCACGCAGAAGCTTTCCGTCATCGGGGAGTTTCAACGCGATCGCGGGGCGCCGGTGGCGGTCAATGAATTCGGCGCGACTCGCTGGGTGAAAGGAGCCGAGCTCTACTTCCGCGACTCATCCGATATTTTCGAAGGCCATGGAGTGAACCATGCTTTGTGGTTGTGGGAGACGTCGTTAAAAATCAGCTGGAATGAATTTAATTTTCGCTACGGTCCGAAGGCCAAAGGCACGTCTAACGTTCCGACTAGCACATTGCTGGAGGCCATTAAGACTAATTGGAAGAGGAACCGCGTACGCCCATCGAACGTTCGATGGTAAGCGAGCCCGTGGTCAGCAACTCACGGAACTCTTCGATTCGCGACTCCGCGTAACGATCCCACGTCGACGTGTGCACCATCTTTGAACGGGCGAATTCACCCATGGCCCGCAACTCATCCTGGTTCGATAGGGCCCACTCCATCCGATCGCGGATGGCCCGTGCATCGCACGGCGGAACTAAGAACCCCGAACGGCCTTCGTCGATTAGCTCGCCGGCTCCCGTGTTAGTGGACGCCATCACCGGCACGCCGCACGCCATCGCCTGAACTGCCACCTGGTTGAAGCCGTCTTCAATCGAAGGCAGGCAAACCAAATCACTCGAAGCCAGTAACCCGGCGAAACGCTCACTGTTCTGCGCGGGCAAGCGGACAATCCCCGCGGGCGAAAAACTGGCCAAAATTGGTTCAAGCTCGGCATCGCAATCCCCCACCAAAAACAGCTCGGCCTCGCGTCCGCCCAAATTTTGAAACGCTTCGACGAGGTAGGGGATTCCCTTTCTTAGCGAAAGCTGCCCGCCGTAGAAGAAACGCCGCTTCTTCGATTGGTGCACCACGGGTCGAAACTTTTCGGTGTCTACCGCTAGCGGATGAACGCGAATTTTTTCTTCGGCCACGCCGTTATCCAGAAATGTACGGCGCACAAAACGGCTGGGTACGGAGATCCAGTCCGCCGCCTCATATTCTTTCAGCTCTTGCTCGATCATTCGGGGGTGGGTCGCGTGAAAGGCCAAACCAAACTTGCGGTACTCTTCCGCCAGCCACTCCGTCTGGGTCTCGATGTGGGCACTGTGGCGCTCTAGAAACGTCGGGATATTTCTTTCTTTCGCACGGCGTAAACTCCGCAAGGAATTACCCGACCAACCCACGAATACATTCGTGCCATCAGGAATCTGTTGGCTCGCCCACTTATCGAAAGAGGCATTCAAAAAGTATTGCGGATTTCCCAACGGCAAGAAAGAAGCCGCCGCGTGGTGAATCCGGCGCAGCGCCTCGGTCCACGGTAACGCGCGGACTTTATCCGATGGCAGCCCGGCCATCCGGGAGGCCATCGTGGACGGGTAGGAGGTCATCAGACATCGAAGGGTATGGCGTGCTTCCAGCGCCGCCGCAAAATCAAAGGCGTGGAACCGTCCGTTTACCGAAAGGGTGACTTTCGGATTCAGACTCACGAGGCGTACCTAAGTGAGCCCCGCCCCTCTGGGCGGTGCTCCGACGAATTGTCTCCGGCCGAACTTTCTAGCCCTCGACACTGCGCCGCTTGGTTGCAACGCCACACCATCCAAAGGCTAACGCCAACGGCCGAGAGAGACGCCAAGATCGCCAGTCCCGTGGCAACCAACGACGGAAAAAGTCCGTAGAAGCGTGACTTGGCCACGAAGAACGGGTTGTAGAGCAGAGCGGTAATGAGCGATCCGCTAAGCAAAGCGGCCGCCACCCTAGCTTTTTTGTCTTCGATCGCCCACACCAGCGACCACAACAATCCAAACGACAGAAAGCGCGCACTCATCCCCGGTAAGAAAGCGTATAGGCTCGTAAAGTAGGCCGCCGCCACTGGGACCAGCGAGGGCCGTTTCTCCCCCCAGATGAACTTCCACCAAAGCCCCGCCGAAATCGCACCGCTTAACCCTACCGCCCACCACTTTAACGGAATGCTAAGTAGGCGATGATCGGCGCTCACCCAGCCTAAGAAATGGGAGCTGAGCCACCACAAATTAAATCCGGTTACCGTCATCGCATCCTGTTTTTCGATCAGTCGTCCGTATCCTTCCCCGAACCAAGCGAATCCGCTGGTCAGCATGAAGGGAAGGGTCAGAAGTAGGGTCACCACCGCAAAACTCGCCACGCTCTTCCACTGGCGCGCGCGTGGGTAACGTATTACCAACGCGCCCAGCATCGGTACGAAGAAAACAAACTGAGGCTTTAAGAGAAAGCCCGCTGCCAGCCAAAACCCGGCCGCTACCGCCTGCCTCCGAAACAAAAAGCCAATGCCCGCAAAACAGAACATCCACTGTACGGTTTCGAATTGACCCCACAACGGACCGGCCAAAATTAACGCCGGGTTGGCCCCAAAGCCCAACCAAGCCACCTTCGGATTTCTTGGAGGTTCAACCACGAGGCGTGCCACCGCTATCGCCGTCAGGGCGAGTGCGGCAAAGAGCGGCAAACGGAAAAGCAGATTCGCCATGTGCGACGGCCACTGCCCCGACCAGCCCACTAAGCGCAATAAGGCGTAGAGGGGGTAGTAGAACCAAAAACTCAGCGGCGGGTAGTTGGGCGAAAAATCACCCAGTTGCGCGGCCACCGCTTCGAGATCGCCGGCGTAGATATGGAACAATCCGTGGTCGTGCGCTAGCCCCAACCACGAAAACATAGTTTTGATGTCTTGCGGCTGAGGCA
>JAYUBV010000394.1:0-1488 GCA_043740655.1 Pseudomonadota bacterium
CGCCCCACCGCCACCTCGCAGGCGAGATCGACGTCCTTGCCGCCAACCCCGTCATTAGTTTCGCCGAAGACGTTGTTCTTATTTGCGTCGAAATCGCCATCGAGGCAGGCATAGTACAGGTCCGAAGGTATGGTTCCCTCGCTCATATTTACCCTTAGGTTGCGCGCGGGCAGCACCGAATGGCCGTTACCGACGAGCAGCACGTAACGGATGCCGTCCTTTTTGTAGGCGTCGATAATGGCGTTGCGAATCTTTTCTTGAACGTCGCGCCCCGAGAAGGAGGACGTGATGCTCTCCACGCTAAGCGTCTTGGTGGGGATGGCGCGGCTCTCTTTTTCCTGCAAGAGCTGCTTCAGCGAATACGGCGCCTCATCGTCAATAAAACTTTGGGGAGCAATCGCCAGATACTCGATCGAGCGCGTCGTTAGCGGCATGGGATAGCTGCTCAACGTGTCGGGATTACTGACCACCGCCGCCACTAGCTCGCGATCCTTTCGCTGGTTGCGCAGCAACAGTTCGGGAGTGTCATCATTCTCCAGCTCCACCGTCAGCTCACCGCCCGTGATCCCTACAAACTCTTTGCTGGCGGGAAAATACTTTCGCACGTGCAGCGGCACGATGATGATGCGGTAGCCAAGCCACGATTGCTCGATGACCTCCCCCACGTAATTCGCCGGGTAGGCGTCGCCGGCCTTAAACTCGCGGCGCGCTTCCCCATCGTAGCGAAAGTTGACGTCGCACAGGGGCTGCGGAATCGGCACGAGGCGAGCTTCGCCGGTTTCGCGCCGTTCGCCGCGTTCCTTGGGTTGGAACTTTGCCCCCTTAAATTTTTTACCGTACGGAAGCACGATGCGCGCATTCACCGTGGGGACTTCGGGGAAGCCCGGAACTCGAAGCCACTCCCCGGCCCAAGGTTTGTCCTTGGCGATTTCGCCGAACTCAAAGGTTTGCAGCATGGAGTTGGGGGTCACGGCCCACGCACTAAGCGTGAACAAGGAAACGACGAGAAACAGGAGCGTCGTACGCTTCATAAAAAAAGTCCGTATTTTTGGGGTTAAAGTGCCGGAAGGGGATCCCGGTTGCGACTCTTCTAGTATAGCGCTGCCCAGGGCCGAGCGGGACCGACCGCGTGATCATGGGATCGTCCGTTAAGGACCTTAACGCAGCGCTTACTTATTCTGGGCGCGGCTGCGGAACTCGCGAGCGTTGACCTCGTCGAAGGCCACGACTTTGGTGGTGAACAGCGTGGGGCGCAGCAGGAGGGCGAAGGCGTGTAGCGAGGACGTCATCTTGGCGACCGGCGCACTCGACAGTAAACGGGCGGGGCCGTTAGAAGCGTGGTTCGTCGTGCGGGCATTGGCGCGCAGCTGCAGCGTTCGGCTAGCCACCAGCACACCGTCCTGGCGGAAGAAGTCGAGCTTCACAAAATGATCGCCACTATTTTGGGCGAGCACCGGAATCCAAACTGAATTTTTTTCCCCGGGCATC
>JAYUBV010000395.1:0-5146 GCA_043740655.1 Pseudomonadota bacterium
CTCTGTTTACGTAGGTCCTTGTAGCAGGCCCCCTGCACGATCCCGAATAGCGACTGCGGCGAATCCCCGCGGGCGGCCAAGCTGCGCGCCGCCCAACGATGCGTGAGCTCCATTGCACTCTTCGCGATGGAATGTTCCACCGTCGAGGGGACGCACTGGTCGAGCACCATCATGATGTCGCTGCCGATACTTTTTTGAACTGAAATGGATTTCTCGGGGGACAGCAGGTGGGTCGTGCCATCGATGTGGCTCTGGAAGGTCGCCCCTTCCTCCGCCATCTGCCGAAGCTTGGGAATAGAAAATATCTGGAACCCGCCCGAATCGGTGAGGACCAACCCGTCCCAGTTCATGAACTTGTGGATGCCACCGAACCGTTCGAACACCTCGGGCCCGGGCCGCAGCATCAGGTGGTAGGTGTTCGCCAGAAGGACGCGGGAACCGGCCGCCTTAAGGGACTCCACCGTCTGTGTTTTGACGGTGGCCTGAGTCCCCACGGGCATGAAAATGGGAGTGATTACTTCACCATGCAGCCCCTGGAAGCGCCCGGCGCGCGCCGAGCTACCCTTAGCTTCGGCTTCGATTTTAAAGTTGAGGCGGGACACGGGGCCTTACTTAGCACATTTTTAGGCGCATTATTTGACGAGTCGCCGTTTCATCGCGCGCCGGGAAATCAAGGGCAGTGACAGGGCCCACGCCACGGCCAAAACCGGAGCGTACCAAGGGATCGCCACGCCAAAGACCAGGCCTCGGACGATGGCCAGAATCGGGGTTAGCGGCAGGCACCAGGCGACGTAAATGGCGATGGCCGGCAGCTTTTCCAGGGGGAAGTAGACCCCGCAGAAGAGGAACATGGGAAACACGCAAAGGTACTGCGGGTAGGCCAGCTGCTCGATGGTTCGGGCGGAGGAGGCGACCCACAATCCCAATCCGGCGAAGATGAAGGCGAAGCCAAAGCAGAGCGGCAGGGTGCAGAGCGCCCCCATTGGTGAAAAGTCACCGATCGCGGTGCCGATCGCCAGCACCATGGTGGCCGACAACGTTGCCTTGGACGCGTCCCAGATTAGTTCGCCCCACAGCACTTCGCCGAGCGTGACCGGGGTCGTGGCCATGGCCTTGAAGATGCGCTGGTAATACATGCGGATGAAGCCACCGTACGCCGCCTCGAAGAAGCCTTGGAACAGGATCGTTTGCGCGACCATGCCGGACATTACGAACGCGCGGTAGCTTACCGGCTTATCGACCACGGTGACCTGACTGATCATCGTGGATAGGCCAAAGCCGAACGACAGCAGATAGAGCAGCGGCTCGAACAGCGTGGTCATTAAGCCGTAGAGCAGGTTTTTGCGGAACACGTCGAAGTACCGCAGCCACACGCACCGGATCGCCCAGAAGCTATCCTTCCAGGGACTCTCTTGATTACTCACGACCACCCTCCTCGGCGGCGGCGCCTTCGGCGCCGAGCTTGGAGCCCGTGACCTTTAGATACACGTCCTCCAGATTCGACGGCCGCTTCCACTTCACGCCGGGACGGATCTCTTCCTCCATCCATTCGGTCGGCACGTGCTTGGTGATCAAATTGCGGGGACTATCCTCGTCTAGCATCACGCCGTTATGTAAAAGCGCGATGCGATCGCAAAGGCGCTCAGCCTCTTCCATGTAGTGGGTGGTCAATAGCACCGCCAACCCCTTGGCGCGGTGGTGCTCTAGCACGTCCCAAAGACTACGGCGGGCGTCGGGATCCAGACCGGTGGTCGGTTCGTCTAGCACCAAAACTTTGGGGTTTGAAATTAGCGCGCGGGCCACCTGCAGCCGGCGGCGCATGCCGCCCGAAAGACTCTCCACCAGCTCGTCTGATTTAGTGGTGAGGCCAAACCGCGCGAGCAATTCCTTAGCCCGTTCGGTGGCCTCCTTTTTCTCGATACGAAAAAAGGTGGCGTGGCGGATCAGCTGATTGATGACGGTAAAATCCGTGTCGAGGGTGTCTTCTTGCGGACAGGTTCCAAGCCACTGGCGCGCCTTCTTCGGCTCGTGGTGCACGTCGTAGCCCATCACCTTGGCGGATCCGGACGTAGTGGGAAAAAAGCCGATGAGGCAGTTAATGGTCGTGGATTTGCCCGCTCCGTTGGGGCCCAACAATCCGTAGCACTCGCCCGGGCGCACCTGGAAGGAGATGCCGTTCACCGCGTGGACGGCTTTTTTTCCGGAGAAGTGCTTAACGAGCTTATCGACGACGAGCGCAGCCTGAGGGGTTTCCATCTCCGGAGATTGTAATCGGTCGGTCCCACGTCCGCATCATCCGAATCGAATGGTGCTCCGCTTAGACTACCAGTTGAGAACGTGCGCGAAAATCAACGGAGCCACGATGGAGGCGTCGGACTCGATGATGAACTTCGGCGTATCCGATAGCAGCTTGCCCCAGGTGATCTTTTCGTTGGGCACCGCACCCGAGTATAGCCGTAGCTCGTGGTCGAGTCGCTGATCTGGCAGAAGTAGCTCCACACCGGAACGTTCTTCAGCAAATCCTGATTCAGCATCGGCACGACGCAGATCGGGAAATCACCGGCGATACCGCCACCAATCTGGAAGAAGCCGACGCCATTCGCCTTACGCGAATTCGGCTCGTACCACTTCGAGAGTTCGATCATGTATTCGATGCCGGACTTCATGGTGGAAGGCTTTAGCTTTCCTTCCATGCAGCGGGCGGCAAAGATATTACCCAGGGTCGAGTCTTCCCAGCCAGGGCAGATGATCGGAAGGTTTTTCTCGGCCGCGGCGAGTAGCCAGCTGTGTTCGGCCGGGATCTCGTACTCAGGCTTCAACACGCCCGAGAGCAGGATCTTGTAAAAAAATTCGTGGGGGAGGTAACGCTCGCCGGTATCCGAGGCGCGCTGCCATTCGTTCATGATGACGTGCTCGATTTTACGAATCGCTTCCTCTTCCGGAATGCAGGTGTCCGTCACGCGGTTCATGTGCTGCGACAGAAGCTCCATCTCGTCAGCCGCCGAAAGCTCACGGTAATGCGGCACGCGCTTGTAAGATTTATGGGCGACGAGGTTGAAGACATCCTCTTCCAGGTTCGCACCGGTGCAGCTGATGCCGTGGACCTTACCTTTGCGGATCATCTCGGCCAGCGAGACGCCGATCTCGGCCGTGCTCATCGCGCCCGCCAACGTCACGAACATCTGGCCGCCCTTATTCAGGTGGGCGTGGTAACCCTTGGCCGCATCCACCAACGCCGCGGCGTTGAAGTGGCGATAGTTATTCTCAATGAACTTAGTAATCGGTCCGGTAGGCGTCATAGTGGGGGGATTTCTAGCCCAAACAACGCGTTAAAACAAGGAATCCCCGCAGGTTCAGGCGCGCCGCGTAGCCGGGCCGCGGAAGGGCTCCGTTCTAGTTCGACGTGAGCTTGGTGACGCAGCACTCGTATATTTAGGGCCCCTACCGAACAGGTGAAAGACCAGCAGGGTAAACATTCCGGCCGCGGGAGCCGCGAAGAGCGAGGGTGGCACCAAGAGTAATAAGAATAAGATCGTCGTTCGCCAGAAAAGGGTTTGCAGATTGATCTTGTGCTCCAACACGCCGGCTAGAATGTATTTTTCCTTCGAGATCTCGGGAAAATATCGGGCTTCGCCGGCTTTTAGCGCCGCGGTAGTACGCACTTCGTCGTAGCCAATCGGTACCAGCACGTGGGTAATTTTTTCGCCGGGGGGTAATCCATTGATCTTGAAGTGGTTGAGACCGAGGACGCCCTCGAAGGGAGGAAACGAGTCGGCGCTAACCGTCATACCGGCCAAATTCCGGACTGGGATTCCTTTAGTCCCCCGAGCGGCCATGGCGCGGTTCCAAAGGGTCTCCGCTTTGGCAAAATCCTTGGACACCGGCTTATAGGCGCTGTGTATGACCAACGCGGCCACCGAGCCCATAACCAGACCGTATACCGATGCTCCGGTGAGAAAGATCCGTCGTCGGGATCGCCGAAGCTCGGGTCGGGAACGGTCCAGGAGGAATCGGTAGGCCAAGTAGGAAACGAGTCCTAAAAGGGCCCAGCCGGCGACGTATTTGAGGAGTTGCGGGTACACCGTGAGGAAGTTCATGCCTGGGGTAGTTCACGAGCCGTGCCACCCCGTTGTGCGGCAAGGAGACCCGAAAACCGTACAGTCCGTCGACACCGTCGTGAGCTTAGACGGCGCGCCCGGATTCGCGTAAGATTTGGCGCATGATTTCCATCACCGAGATTTCGGAGCGACTGGCGGCGCAGCGCACCTATTTCAACTCGCAAAAAACGAAGCCCTACGAGTTCCGTTACCGCCAGCTTGAAAAGCTAGAGGCTACGGTTCGTAAGTACGAGGCCGAAACGTTCGCGGCGCTTAAAGCGGACCTGGGTAAGTCGATGGCGGAAAGTTTTCTGGGGGAGGTCGGCTTTCTCTACGAAGAGATCCGTTTTACCAAAAAACATTTAAAGAAGTGGATGAAGCCACGGCGCGTTTCCACGCCCGTGACGCTGGCGGTTGGCAGTTGCCGGATTTACTACGAGCCGTTGGGCGTCAGCCTGATCATCGCTCCCTGGAATTATCCGTACCAGCTCTGCCTCACCCCGCTGGTGGCGGCGATTTCGGCGGGGTGCGCGGCGGTGGTGAAACCGTCGGAGCTGTCGGCGCATACGGCGGCGCTCATCACCAAGATCATCGCGGAAGCCTTCGATCCTAACTACGTCTGGTGCATCGAGGGGGCCGCGGAGGTGTCGACGGCGCTGCTAAAGGAACGGTGGGACCACATCTTTTTTACCGGCAGCACCAACGTGGGCAAGATTGTGATGCAGGCCGCGGCCAATCACCTTACGCCGGTGACGCTTGAGCTCGGCGGCAAGAGCCCGTGTATTGTCGACGAGGCCGTAAATCTCGACGTAGCGGCGCGGCGTATCGCGTGGGGGAAGTTTTTGAACGCTGGTCAAACCTGCGTGGCGCCTGATTATCTGCTGGTCCCCAAGGGGATGCAGAGTCGGCTCGTAGAGAAAATCGGCCACCACCTCGACACGTTTTTTACGAAGACGCCGGCGACCAGCCCGGAGTATTCGCGCATTATTTCCGACCGCCACTACGATCGGCTGTTTGGAATGCTAGGTAGCGGCAACGTAAAGATCGGG
>JAYUBV010000396.1:0-1487 GCA_043740655.1 Pseudomonadota bacterium
CGGCCCACCCAAAGTGATCGCCGGTATTTGGGCACGGTCGGAACCGGCTGGCACCTGGCCGAGGATAAGGACGGGCTGTTGATCTTTGATCCCCACGCCATCGCGGAGCGAGGGGCCGCCCTCGCCCCCATCGCGTTGCCCACGCCCAAGATCGCGGCATTTCCGTCTAGACTCGTGCCCGCCTTAGTCCTGCACCGCGCGCGCCTTCAGGAGCTGGGGTTTGTGGCGGATCCGTTTGGCGACGGGGACGTGACGCTGCATGCGTACCCCTCGGTAGTCACCGAAGCGCAGGCATGGGAACTGCTCGTGGCCGTGACCGTTCGGCTTGAAAAAGAGACGAAGGCCGAGTCGGCCGTCTCCTTCTACCGGAATTTTTTTCAGAGCGCCGAGGGGCAACGTTTCCGCCTTCCCGAAGCCGTGATGGGAAGCGAGGCGGCGCGGGGAATTGTGGAGGGCTGGGGGGCCATCTCGGAAGGAGACACTTGTCCCCACGGACGGCCGTTTTTATTTCGCATGTCGTGGGATTTCGTGGGAAAACAGTTCAAATCATGATCGCCTCTACCGCCGGACCCGTCCCCGCTACAGAAAAACCATTGTGCTTGGCCTTGCTCGGCCCCACCGCCAGCGGCAAGAGTGAATTCGCCCTGGAGCTTGCCGAACGGCTGGGCGGCGAAATAATTTGTCTGGACTCAACCACGGTCTACCGGGGGTTCAACATCGGCAGCGCCAAACCGTCGCCATCGTTGCAAAAGCGCGTTCCGCACCACCTGCTCGACATTCTGAATCCGAACGAAGATTTTTCGGCGGGCAAGTTCGTGGACATCGCGCAGCGGGCTATCGACGACGTGGTTTCGCGCGGAAAGATTCCGTTCGTCGTAGGCGGCACCTATTTTTATCTGCGGTCACTGCAGTTCGGAATGAATCCCGTTCCCTCGATCGCCGAAGAGGTAGTGGAAGAGATTGAAAAGCAGTACGCCCGCGACGACGAAAGTATCGACACCGTGAAGATGCACGCCGATCTAACGAGCGCCGACGCCAAGGCCGCGCAAAGCATTCACGTGAACGACAAGTACCGGATTGTACGCGCCTTGGCGGTCATTCGCGCCACCGGCAAAAAGCTGAGCGAACTCGAGCCAGTGCACAAAGAGCCGACCCACGCCAATCGCATCTGGATGAAATACTCGATGGCGATTTCGCGCCACACGCTTTCCGCGCAGATAGTCACCCGCACCGACTCCATGATTGCCCAGGGGCTCGTCGAGGAGACCCGGCATTTGCTGGCTGAATACCCCAAGGCGCGGGCACTGGGATCCATTGGTTATCACGAAGCGGGGGCTTACCTGCGAAAAGAGCTGGATGACAAAGGGTTACGAAACGGCATCATCGAGAAGACGCGGCAGCTCGCTAAACGTCAGCTCACATGGATCCGTAGCGATGCCGAGATTCGTTTCGTGGATTCACGGGATGGGGATCGCGTGGCTCGGGAA
>JAYUBV010000397.1:0-1486 GCA_043740655.1 Pseudomonadota bacterium
TGCGGCACGAGCAGCTCCATGACCCTGGTCAGCGTGTGGGGAAGCAGAAGTGAAACGGGCAAGCGGTTAGTCATGACCCCTTACGGCGAGGTCGAGTTATAATTAAGTCATGCCAAGAGGGAGAGCAGTTTCGGTATCGGTGCTGTTCTCCCTCTTTCTCTTTTCCGGCTGCTCCTCCACGCCCCAGCCCCGCGGCCTTTCTAGCCACGTCGAAATTTGCGCGGACCTCTTCGCCCACCTCTTCCACAATGTAAGCCGTACCAATAACACCACGACTCTTCGCAAAGAGCTGAAGGTAGTCGTGACCAAGCCTATCGCGGATCAGTTCTTTGCGGACGTGGGCCGGATCTTGGAAACCGGCCCCTCCGGCTCGATCATCGAACTGCGCGACGTACTGCTCGATCCCAATCGGTACGCCGTCACCCACACGGACTACCTGCCGCCTTTCGTTGGCATGCGCGACGGTAAAAAAATTTTTAAGGCGCAGATTCGGTTGCGCCGTTACTTGCTCGTACCCAATGAGGTGCGCGTCGCCGACATCGACTCTCCGCAGTCCTTCACCAACGTCCGCCTGACCGACACCGAGGGAAATTTTGTGCGGCTCGAATTTAAAGTGGGCCACCCGGAGATGGGGACCGACGGCAAATTGAAAGAAATGGATAGTGTCGTGGACAAACCGGGGCTCATCATCGATCGCGACGACGTGAATTTGCTAGCGGCAAGTCCTGAAAATTTTCGCGCCCACCGCGACAACGTCGCCGCTCGGACCAAGGCGCTTACGATCACTAGGCGCGGCCGCAAAGTTCCCGTGAACGTGCCCGAAGAGGTCGACGCCATTTTGGATCGGCTAGGCCAGATGCACACCGCCGGCTATACGCAGGATTTGGTGCCCGAGATGAACGTCAGCTACGCCCGTACGGGCTTCCGCATCACGTTCCCCTACCCCGAATCGCTGCAACCGCCGCGCCCGCCCGAGGCGCCGCCGAAAACATTTGAAGTACAGATCACCGTGGATAAGCACGTCAACATCACCGACTTTGCCGACGGGTCTAAGATGCGGCTACTCCCCACCGATCGCGTGGTCGAGATGAAGATCCCCGTCGACTTCGCCACTAAGACCAACGAAGAGCTGATGGCGCTGGGGCTCGTGGAACTCGCCCAGATCCGCCAGACCTACAACGATCTGCCGCCCCGCGAAGGCACCCGGCGCGGCAGCGGCAAACGTAAGCAGATTGCTCCGCCTCCCCTGCTAGCCATACCGGTCCCATCCCCGCCGGGAACCGAATCCCTGCCACCTTAACTCCCCCTTAACCGCCGTTATCGTTAGATTCTTCCCGCAAAGTGACTAACTCGCGGAAATGGTATTTCTTAGTTTGAAGCAAAGAAGTGGCTACTCGGTCGTCGCCCAAAATAGCCAAATCCCAAATCACTAAGGAGTGACTCTCATGTCAAAACTATCCGTATTCATGTTGCTCGCGCTTATTTC
>JAYUBV010000398.1:0-5138 GCA_043740655.1 Pseudomonadota bacterium
TCGTCGGAGAATGTAGTTAGCCCTTCCCTACCCTCGCACACCATTTTCCAAAAGGCGTCGAGGTTGGCGGCACCCGGGAATTTCCCCGCCATTCCTACGATCGCAATGCTGCGGGCTTCAGTCCCTTGATTATCCGTTTCCATTTCGCTCCCGATGGATTCCACCGATACGCTGACGCCGCAGGCTCGCCCGATCGCGCACGTCCTGATTGACCGCAGTCCCTTCGGCCACCGGCGTTTGACGCCGAGTCATCCAGTCCGCCAATCCGCGAACGGTGGTGTATTGAAAAAGGTCGAGGAGGCGCACTTCGCCACCCGGAATCTGCGCCAGCTTGGCTTGCACCGCCGCTAAGAGCAGGGAGTGGCCACCGGCATCGAAAAAATTGGTGTCGGGTCCGACGTGTGGGCAGTTCAGCACTTCACACCAGATCGCCGCAATCCGAGTCTGCCAGCCTTCGGCTAATGCCACGATTGGAGCCGTTTCTTCTAAGCCCGCGGTGTGTGACGGCAGCTTTGAGAAATCGATCTTGCCGTTGGGCGTGTAGGCGAATGCCTCGACGCGAATGATCACCGACGGAATCATCGCTTCGGGCAGCCGCTCACGCAGGTAAGCCCGCAACGTCGTCGCGATCCCCGCCGACCCCATATAGTAGCCCACGATGCGCATTTCGGCGCCCGCTTTCACCGGAACCACGAGGGCCGATTCCACTTCGGGGTAAGCGCCCAGCACGGCTTCGATCTCACCCAACTCAATGCGCATGCCGCGAATCTTGATCTGCCCGTCGGTACGTCCCAACAGGTAAAGCGTTCCGTCGTCTAGCCAGCGGGCCATATCGCCGGTGCGGTACCAACGTTCACCGCTTTCGTTGGCCAATGGATTGGGGACAAAGGCGGCGGAGGTGAGTTCCGGATTTCGGTAGTATTCGCGCGCGAGCCCCACGCCGGAGAGGTAGATCTCGCCGACCATGCCCGGAGACACCGGACGTTTCTTTTCGTCGAGTAGGTGCACGCGGAAATTCGGCAACGGCTTTCCGATGATGGCGCTGCTGTGATGGGGATTACCGCGCGGGATTTCAAAGTCGGTGACATTCACCGTACACTCCGCCGGTCCGTAAAGATTGATGAGGCGAAAAGGAATCGACGCCTTGGGGTTGCGCCGTAGGCGATCCCCGCCGGTCAGCACCAACCTGGGCGAGCTGGTGGTCGGCCAGTTTAAGTCGAGCATAGGATCCAAGAGCGGGGCTGCCATGTAGATTAGGCTCAGGCGATTCCCCAAAATCCATGCTTGCGTGCGCTCGGGCGATAAGCGCGTCTCTTCCGAGGCCATTACTAACGTAGCGCCCGCCGCCAAAAACGAGCCAAGCTCCCACACCGCCGGATCAAACCCAATGCCGGTGACCAGCCCCACGCGATCGCCGGGCCGGATTCCGTAGGCCGAGATGGTGTAGTCGATGAGGTGGGCAAACGACCGATGCTCTACCGCGACGCCCTTTGGCCGTCCCGTGGAGCCCGACGTGTAAATCAAATAAGCTAGGTCGCTAAGCTCAGGCGACTCGTCGACGTTCTTTGGCCGCACTTCCGGCGCCGGTCCGTCGATGAGTAACGTCGGCACCCCCAGCTGCCTTGCCAGCGGTTCGTTTACCGAGTCCGTCAATACGACGGCGGGCTTAGCCTCCGCGGTCATTTGCCGCAGACGATCCGCCGGTTGCCGGGGATCGAGTGGCAAGAAAACGCCGCCGGATTTGATCGCCGCGACGAACCCCGTGGCGAGGGCCACCGAACGCTCGCAGCACACGCCCACCGGATTCTCGCGGCGTAGCCCAAGCTGCTTTAGAATGGCCGCCAAACTCGTCGAACGCTCATCCAGCTCCGCATAGGTGTTACTGCTTAGATCGTCGATAACCGCGGTGCTCGCCGGATGCAGTAACACCTGATTCTTAAACCGTTGCAGAAAGGAAGTCTGATCCCACGTCACGGTGGGGCCATTCCATTTGGCGAGCTGCGTTTGATCCGCCGCGCTTAGCAAAGCGATCTCATCGAGCGGAAGATCCCCGCGCCGGGCCACGGTGTCGACTAGCTCGACGAACTGGCGCACCAGCCGCTCGATCGTGGCGGGCTCGAAGAGATCTCGGCTGTACTCGAAGACTCCGCCCAAACCTTGGCCCTCATTCCAAAGGTGAACGCTCAAATCAAATTTCGCGCGTCCCGTATCGTAACGATTGGGATCGCCGACCGCGATGGTGGCGCCGGGGACCTCGATGGCCTCTACCGGGTGCTCATTCAACGTGAACGAGAGAGCAAACAGCGGATTTTGGCCCGGGATGCGATCGGGTTTTACGATCTCCACCAGCTTCTCAAAGGGAACGTCGGGGTGGGTGTAAGCCTCCAACGTGGTCTGCCGTACTTTCTCCAGCGCCGCCAAGAAGGTGGCGCTGTCCTTTAAATCCGTGCGCAGCACGATGGTGTTCAAGAAAAAACCGATGGCGTTTTGATACTCGGGGAGATCCCGCCCCGCCATGGCGCTCCCGACCGTGATATCGGTTTGCCCGGTGTACCGCGCCAACAACGTGACGAACGAAGTGAGCAGCCCCATGAATAACGTCGAGTTTTCAGAGCGACAAATCGATTCAAACGCGCGCGTAGTCGCCGGCGTTAAATTGATGGCAACTTTTCCACCGCGCATGGTGGGCGTCGACGGTCGGCTTCCCGTCGTGGGTAGGGACAGCGGGGAGGTCCGGTTTAACTTTTGCTTCCAGTATTCAATCTGCTCGGCGTAAGCCCCTTCATTCCAGCGAGCGTGCTGCCATTCCGAATAGTCGCCGTAACTGTGCGGACTCGGCTGCGGGAGCAGTTGGTCCAGAGCGAGGGCTCGGTAGATCCGGCCTAAATCCGCCGACAAGGCTACCCCCGACCAGGCATCGCAAATGGCGTGGTGCAGACCCATTAATAGCGCTTCCTGATTCGTCCCTAAGCGGACCCAGGCCACGCGAAACAGCGGCCCGTTGACCAAATCGAACGGTCGGAAAAAGATCTCGCGTTCTACCTCGTCCAAGCGACGGGCACGAACGCACTCGTTTTCACCGCGAAGGTCAAAACACGCCAAGGTCACGGGGGCGGCGGGGGACGTGCACTGAAAAACGTCGTCATGGTCCCAAAGGAACGTCGTCCGCAATACATCGTGCCGTTCCACCAGTAAATTGAGCGTTTCACGCAAAAGCCTCTCGTTGAGGTTTCCCCGCACTTCGAACCGAAGCGGAACGTGGTAGGCGGTACAGCTGGGATCGACGCGATTGAGAAACCAAAGCCGGCGCTGCGCGAAGGAGGCGCGGGCCTTAGAACGATCGGCCCGGGAAGGTACGGAAAACTCCGGGTCCACATCATCGGCGGAGAACAGAGAGTTAAGGAGGGCTACCTGGGTGTCGAGATCTTCTTCCGCGTAGGTATACTCACTACTCTCGTCCATAACTCCGGCCCCCTTGGTCCAAAAACTGTATTCAGATTGCCGCGGCGGGTCAAATCGTTTTTGGTTAAAAACCTTTAAAACTTGTCAACTTGTATAATTTTCCGTCAACACCGCGTCTTGGCTACTATTGGCCACCATTGACCGGGTGCCGAGCCGATCGTGTAGCGACGTGCTGCTTCGCTGTTTCAGTTTTAAATTTAAGAATCGGCGGGTTCGGGGTGGCGCAGCCACGACGTCCAATAGCGCCTTGGCGATTTGTAACGTCCGACCCGGTGTCGCTTCCAAAGACGTCAGCGTCTGGGCCAACTCGGCAATGGTCGGGGAGTTGAAAATGACCGGCATTCCCACCTTCACCCTGAAAATCTCTTTGAGCCGACTTACCAGCTGCAGCGCCAAGAGTGAGTTTCCGCCCAAGCGGAAGAAGTTATCCGTAGACCCGATGTCTTTGCGCTTGAGAATCGAACACCAAAGAATGAGTAACGATTGCTCGACCGGACCTTTCGGCTGCGCACTCACTTTGCGCAGAGAACGGGCCGGCGTGACCACAAACTCGGCGTACTGGCCGGCTTCGAAGCGGCGTACCAGTTCCGTGCGGACAATCTTTCCCACACTCGTTTTGGGAATCAGATCGCCGGGCACCGGAAGCTGCAGATCGGGGCAAACGCCGGTTTCGCGGGTAATTTGTTCCTGCACTCTGGCGCAGAGTTCGCCCAGCTCTCGCGTCGGGGCCGAGCTGGAGAAAAAGAGCGCTAGCTGTTCGACCTTGGCGCCCTGAACGCGCAACGTGCAGGCTGCCGCGCTGCCGGCGATGACGCCTTCTACTTTTTCCGCCGCAGATTCGATCTCGTTGGCGAAATACTTCATGCCGTTCACGATGAGGATGGCTTTAATTCGGCCAGTGAGAACGAGCCGGTTACGGTCGATAAATCCCATGTCCCCGGTTCGAGCCCAGCCCTCTTCCGTAAAGATTTCCGCGGTGGCTTCGGGGTCGCCGAGGTAGCCATTGAAAACCATGTCCCCTTGAACGAGCACTTGGCCGACTTCGCCCGGCCCGACCGGTAAACCGCGATCGTTGACCACGCGGACGCGGGCGCCCGGGATGGCCCCGCCCAAATCGGCTAACTTAATGGAGTTCGCATCACTCTCGGGAACGGCGACGGGAAACTGCGAGAGGGTCCCCGCGCGTACCGAGAAAAATGCCAACGGCGTGCCCTTGGGCTGCTGCGAATAGACAACCGCCGCCGATAGTTCGGTCATACCGTAGCCCGAATGAACGGCCGAGCGATCTAGGCCGCTATAGGCCAAGGCTTCCGTAAAGTTGCGCACCGCCACGCTCGAAATGGGCTCGGCCGCCGAGAGCAAAAATTTAACCGAGGAGAGATCCCAGCGCATCGCTTTCTGATTCGCCAACATCTGCGCGATGGTGACGTAAGCAAAGTTGGGAGCCCAACTCGACGTGGCCCGGTAGCGCTCCAAGCATTCCAACCACCGACCCGGTTTCGGCAGGATAGATTCGGTGGTCACCAGCACGAGCCGGCAGCCCAAGGTAACCGACCGCAAGTGCCAGTCGCAGAAAGCCCCGCTGTGATCGAGCGGCAACCAGTTAAGCGCCGTGTCTTCTGGCCGGTGTCCGCACAGCTGATTAGCGCCGAAGTTATTCGACAGCACGTTGCGGT
>JAYUBV010000399.1:0-5106 GCA_043740655.1 Pseudomonadota bacterium
GCACGAGGGCCGCGGCCTCGGTGAACCAGGTTTTCCATTGTTCCAAAGTGAGCCAGCCGAATTCGGAAAAATCTGGCATCGACGTGACGAGCGAGCAGCTCGCCAGCGGCGGCTGTTCGTTTAGCCATAAAAGGGCGTCGGCGTTATGTACAATACGATGGCCGGTCACTTAGGCTCTGCTTGGAAGCTCGCAAACTCGTACGAGTCGATGCGAACGCTGGGGAGGAACGCCGGGTGGTCCTCCCGAAAGTAGACGATAGAAAGGGACCACACTCCCTCGTCGTCCGGATGGTTAGCGTTCCATATTTCCGCGACGGAGCGTGCGAGATTGCGGCGTAGCTCGGTCTCGTCCCACTGCATGTGAGCGTGCATGATGAAGCTCTGCCAGCGACGCGACGCAAACTGATCGCTCGTATTCCGCGGTTTGGCCTCCGTGTATTCGGCACCATTATGAAATAGGTCTACCGTCTTGCCGTTTCCGAGCAAGGCCTTGGCGCGGTACCAGCCCGAAGTGCGGAGCGGTTCGCGAAAAAGATTCCAGTTCTGCCAGCCAAAGGTCGCGTCGTTGATTCTCGCGATCCAGTCGGGGTACGGCATTCTCTCTTCGCCGAGCCACGCCGGAAAGGCCGAGTAGGCGGAACATACCGCGAGTAACACCGCCACTCCTTTGGTCGCGCGGGAGAGCGAGTAGCTGGCAACGCGAGCGGATGGTGGCGAAATCGGCGCGAGCCCCCTTATCTTCCGCCCTATAAAATCCCAAACGTCGGTGGGCAGCAGTGCGACTAGCCCCGCCGCCGAGTAAGCGCTAAAAAAGGTGAGTCGCAAGGTAGCGTCGATGGAGAGGTGGAGCAGGGCGAAGGCGAGCAGCCCAAGAGTTCGCACGATTTGTCCGCGGCCGTGGAAAAGAAAAAGAAAAGGGGCCAGGAGCTCGAACCAAGGCGTGACCCGGGTGGTGAGGCGCGTAAGCCAGGGTTGGCTGCGGACGGCCTCGGCGAAAGGCCTCGTGTACTCCGTCCAGCGCAAGGTGATATCGAGCGCTTCGCCCGCCCACCACGAGTCGGTCATCAGTTTAGCGAGACCCGCAAAGAGGTACATCCACATCATTTGTGAAACGACGAGGAAACTACCGACGCCAAAAAAATCGTTCGCTTCGATCCACTCACGGCGCGAGTCCACACTGTAACGGGCACCCAGCGGCAAAAAGATTCCGCAGAAGAACAGGTACGAAGCGATTTGATCCCCGCCGTCGGTGGCGATGAGGTTGCGGTTCAGTAGGGACACGAACAAAAGCCACGTCAGAAAGGTGGCGAGCCGCGTGCGGTAGCCGACGAGAAAACAGAGTGCGATAGCGATTTGCACCGCGAGTAGGAGGCGGACGCCGACAACGGAATCGTTATAGAGGTGAATACTCCACACCCCCGTGTATTCGTACATCCGCGCCCACAGGGTTCGCGGTAACCCCCCTTCGCGCGTGAAGAGGGCTGGAGCATCGAGGTAGTCCTGCCACAGATCACACAGCAGGATGAACCCCATGACGATGCGGAAAATTCCCATTGCCCGTAGATCGACGGCGAAGGCGGTGCACCAAAATTGTTTAATCCGTGCGTTCACGCGCTCCTTTTTTTCCAACGGGCCAAATCGGCGCGGCCAATAAACGCCGGGTAGAGGATTAACATCGCCAGGGAAAAAAGCCAGAGAGTGGAAGTGGCCGCGATGCCGAGGTGGAGGAACATTCCAAGCCCCGCGCCCAGCCACCGCCAGCGCGGGGCAAAGAGCAGCGCCGGAATGGCGATCTCCATCGCCAGGGTCGCGTAGGTGAGCACCACCGATAGCCCCTCCGCGTGGGCGAACCAGTGGCTTGGAAAAAGCGAGTAGAGCGACATCATGAAGTAGGCTGTGAATTGCCCGTTTCGCCAGCTCGGGTCGGGCAGCTTCAACCACACGGTGTTCCAGTAAATGCAGAGGAGCTGCCAACGAACGAGGTAGAGACCGTACGCGGGGGCGGCGCCAGTTTTGTTTATCGGCGACATCAACAAAATGAAACCCAGTAACTTTAGCACGATGTCGTATCCGCTGATTGCGGGCGAGAGGTCGAAAGCCAGACTGTAGTGCCAGTAAAAGACGAGTGCGAGCGCCACGCGCGTGAGGTAATTCGCCAAGAGTGAAAGCATAGTGAGGGCCAAGACGGTGAAAGCGATAGTGACGCCCGTCTCAGAATTCACGGAGCTGAAGAGTGAAGGGAGGAGTCCGGGAACCCCAAAATCTTTGGCGTCGATCATGCCGTTTGCGGAGAAGAAAGCGTTCCGCAATGGCCAGAGGGTGAGGAGCTGGGCGAGCGAGGCGATCGCGTAACCCAGCCGCAGGGCGTAGTACTGCTCGGCGTCCACGGGGCGAAACCAAAATTCCCTTAGTTGCCGCACGTCACCGGTCCCCGCGTTGCCACTGATTTTTCGGACAGAACGCCGTCCGCCCGGATCTGTTCCAGCGATCGAAGTTGGTAGGAGATGAAGTCCACCCAAAGAGTGGTGCGTCCGGGACCCCGCGCCCGCTGTACGTCCCTGCATAGATTCGCTACATAGGTGTTCCAAAATGGGGCGGACGCTTCGGCGCCAGGGTGAATGCGATAAAAAAAACTGGTGAGTTTGAGGTGCGGACCCATTTCCCGAAGCCCCGGAATGAGGGGACCTACCTGCGTCTCCTGGAGGTTAGCGTCTACGATGAAGGCCTCCACTTCAAATTTTGCGTCGTTAGGCTTTGAGTCGAACATGTCCCAGCTTTGGAGCTGTCCCGTTAGTGCTAGGTATCGCCCAAATGGGAACAATAACGTGTTGTGCAACACGTTTCCGTCGGGGAAGTTGACCGCCGCGATAGCTAACATGTGGTAACAAAAAAAGAAGGCCGCCAAATTTTTAAACCTTACTGCCATCGGAACCGTTTTTATCAGACCCTGCGTTAACTCGATACCTCCGGAAATTTTTTCCATTTTTGTGGCACGCCAAGCTTTAGGACTCTGCGTTAAAAAATCTGACGTTATGTCATTACAAATAGCGGGGTTTTTTTCGTGCGGTGCCTTTTCAAAATTTGTGAAAGTGGCACACATGCTGCAAATTGCAGGATCGCCACAGTATTTTTTTGGAAAGGGAGACCAAAATGTTGAAACTTACGGTTCCGAGAGTCTCGGCCAGCGGCCTCGCCGCTTTGCTGATCTCGTCCGCCACGTGGGCGGATATGGACGTTGCATCCAGCAACGAAACTCGTGTCGCTCCGGCGACGGGTAATAATTCTTTAGCAATGATGCTCGCCCTCGAGGTCAATAAACCTCCGGGTGGTGGTGCGCCCGGCGGCGGACATCCCGGTGGTGGTAACCCCGGCGGCGGACATCCTGGTGGTGGTAACCCCGGCGGCGGACATCCCGGTGGTGGGCATAGCGTAGTGATCAAGCATCCGCCCCACACGATCCCAAATACGAAGCCGAGCCATTTTAGCAACCCGCATACGGTGGGGAACCTCAATAAGGCGAAGCAAAATATTGGATCGATTCATCACAGTACAAACGTGACGAATTACATTCAGGGTAAGAACACCGGGTTCGCCAGCAAGTACAATGTAAACCTGCAGGCGAAGTACAACGTTTACCGTCCTTACTATGGCAACAATGCCTTCAGGTTCTACTACAGCGGCTGGTATTCACACGGCTTCTCCGGCGGATACTATTACCCGATTCGTCCGTGGTGGGGAATTCACGAGTACTTCTACTATCCGACGATCTACTGGCTGTACAACGACCTCGGCGAGGGCGATATCCCGTACTACCAAGCGGTCTACGGATCAGAGTATGCCTCGTGTCCTGTGCAAACGTTCGAGTACGCACGAGTGTACTTCCCGACGGATACCATGCGCGATCTCGGTGTCGAGATGAGCGCATTGCAGCCGGCGCGGCAGTGTAACTTCCGGGCGGCGATGCTCACGATGACCCGATCTCTGCGTCAGCAGATCTCGGACCTCATCGCGGCTAACTTCACGTTCGGTGAGTACTCGGTGATCGTGAACCACTACGAGAATCTACAGAATCAGGCGTTGGTCGTCGAAGGCTTCGTCGACCAGGGTACGATCCACGTAGCGTTCAAGGGGTTCCTCGATCTCGTGAATCCATCGCAGACGACGGTGTTCATACCGAAGAGTCAGGATCCGACGGCCTCCGAGCTGAACGTGCTCGACGATCTGAATGCTAGAATCCGCAAACTGGGTGGAAACCCGGATCAGGTGAATCTGGAGCCTGAAACGGGCGTGAACCCGTAACTGCATAGTAACCATTTAAAAGGGCCGAGCATTGCTCGGCCCTTTTTTTTTGCCTTACTCGGGCCCAAGTTTTACATCTGTTAACGTTGTTCGTGGTGTTCGGCCCTGCCGCCCTTCTTTTTCTTTACCTTTAGAGTGAGGGACTTCCGTCCCCCATCCCCCACTTTGAGGTTCCTCCATGAAACGCTTATCCGTGTTTTGCCTGGTTCTATTTGCCGGCGGAGCCGCCTTCGGCCGTTCCGCGCGGGAGATTATTCTCGACCCGATGGCTACCAACAAAATTCTGACGGTGGGAGTATCCCACGGGCTGCCGGGCATCGATAAAGACGTGAAGATGGTCGAGACCATTGCGGCCAATCCGGCCTACAACTTTGCGCCGCCGACTAGGCTATTCAATTCGCAAGGCACGGTGGCCAACGTGGCCAAGGAGCTGACCGACGTTGCCTCCCAGATCGATGAGCGAGGTACCTTCTATTTTTACTACTCTGGCCACGGTTCCCGCGGCAGCATTTACCTGCAGGATCGGTCGATGACTATCGAAGAGATTCGCACTGCCCTTGAAAAGGGAAGGCAGACCGTGGGACCGTTAGCGCGGCTCGTAATGATGTTCGACTCCTGCTTCTCGGGCTCGCTGCTCGATCCGGTGCGCCGGGTATTCGCTCCTCTGATGGATCGCGCCGACAGTGAGGCTTTTGCGGATTCCCTCGTGGAAACTTTGTCCGCCACCAATCGCGACGCCCCCTACTGGAAAACCCTGTTCGTCTTTGCTTCCTCGCGGGCGAATGAAACGTCGGGCGCGGGCTCCAA
>JAYUBV010000400.1:0-5104 GCA_043740655.1 Pseudomonadota bacterium
ACCCAGCTCCAATTTGACCCTAAAGTTTCGCCCATCTGGCGATTTTCCGTGTAATAAGGGGGCCCGAACAAGGAAAAAGATGGTCCCGCTGTACGAAAAGCTGATTTTGCTTCACCGCCAGGGCATTGCCCACGTGGTGGCGACCCTTTTGGGCACTCGGGGGGAGGCTCCGAGTGATCCCGGCGCCAAGGCTTTGCTGGATAGTTCCGGCCTCATTCACGGCACCGTGGGCGGCGGAAAGATTGAAGCCCGGGTCATTAATGAGGCCAAAGCCCTGCTGGGCGATCACTTTAAAAGCCCCGTCACCCATACCTGGAACCTGCAGACCGACATCGGCATGACCTGCGGCGGGGAGGTCACCTTTTTATTCGAGCCCTGCTACCCGACCCAGTGGGAAGTCGTCGTATTCGGCGCCGGCCACGTGGCCCAATCCGTGGTGCGGCTGCTGCTGACGCTGGACTGTCGCGTGCGTTGCTACGATGCCCGGCCAGAATGGATCGAGCGCCTTCCCCAGGACGAAAAGTTAATCGCCGAAGCGGTGGCCGAGCCGGCCTCGAAAGTCGCCGGGCTTTCGCCGAACACCTACTTCGTAGTGATGACCCAGGGGCACGGCACCGACGTGCCGATCCTAGAACAAATCTACAAAGCGTTTCCGGAGCCCGTTTACGTTGGCGCCATCGGTAGCGATCTCAAAGCGCGGCGTCTTCGGGCCGACGTCGTCGCCCGCGGCATTTCCGCAACGACGATCGAATCGTTGCGCTGCCCAGTTGGACTTCCTATCGGCGACAACAGCCCCGGCGAAATTGCGGTGAGTGTGGTCGCGGAACTATTGCAGGTGCGGGGAAAGCGGTGAGTGAACTTTTCCCCATTCACGTTCGCACCGCGACGGGGCTCGAAGCCGTTTTGGCCGAGGAGCTGCTTGCGTTAGGGGCGAAGGACGTCGAACCCAAGCACCGTTTAGTCATCTGCCAGGGCGATCATGAGCTCATCTACAAAGCGAACCTCTGGTGCCGTACTGCGATTCGCGTGCTGCGTCCGCTAGTATCCTTCCCCGCCCCGGATGAAAAATCGTTTTACGCCGGCGTACAGACAATCGATTGGTCGAAGTGGATGACCGCGACGGGAACGCTTGCCATCGATGCCAACGTGCATTCCTCCTTCACCACGCACTCCCTTTACCTAGCCCAGCTCGGCAAGGATGCGATCGTGGATCAGTTCCGCGAAAGAACTGGCGATCGCCCATCCGTGGAACTCGAAAGCCCCGATTTACGAATCGCGGTGAGTCTGTTTCAGGACGTGGCCCAGGTTTACCTCGACTCGTCGGGTGATTCGCTGCACAAGCGCGGCTACCGCAAGAAGGCGGGCGAAGCGCCCGTCAGCGAAACGCTAGCCGCCGGAATCATAGCCCTCTCCGGCTGGCAGCCGGAACTGCCGTTACTGGATCCGATGTGCGGCTCGGGAACGCTATTAATCGAAGCGGCGATGAAGGCGCGCAACGTGGCGCCGGGGCTGATGCGCGAGGGATTTGGTTTCATGCGCTGGCCCGATTACGACTCGGCTCTATTTGCGCGATTGGTGACCGAAGCCCGTGCGTCAATAAAACGCGACCTGCCGCTAGATATTCAGGGCGTAGAACTGGATCCGAGCGTCGCCATGGTCGCGCGCGAAAACGTGGAGCGCGCCGGATTTACCGACGCCATCAAAATTCACTCGGGTAACTTCTTCACCTGGGTCGGCAAACCCGAAAATGCCGGCGTCATCGTGATGAATCCGCCGTACGACGAAAGGTTGTCCGTCGATAATATCGCCGAGATGTTCCAAAATATTGGCGACCGCTACAAGAAGCACTACGGAGGCTGGAAAGCCTACCTGCTCTCCGGAAATCTCGAAGCGCTTAAGTACATTGGACTGCGTTCCTCCCGGCGTTTCACCCTGTTCAACGGTTCGATCGAATGCCGCCTGGCCGAATACGAGATGCGCGCAAAACCCGCGGAGGCCGCGGTGGAGGCTCCGCAAGAGACCATTCCGCATTACCGCGCCAGGGATCCCAACGAGAATCCTAAATGGAAAGCTAAGGCCGAAACGCTGGCGAATCGGCTGGCCAAGAATCTAAAAAAGTTCACCCCGTGGCTGAAGCGGTCGGGCGTAACCTGCTGGCGGGTCTACGACTGGGACGTGCCGGAGCTGCCGTTCCTCGTTGATTTCTACGGGGATCGCCTGCACGTATCGGAGATTCAACGGCAGCAGGACCACTCGCCGGTGGAACACGGCAACTACCAAAGATTCATGGCCCGCACGATGGGCGAAACGCTCGGCGTACCCTTCGAAAAGGTACATTGGAAACTGCGTAAGCCACAGACCGGCGGCTTTCAGTACCAGCCGCTGAAGGAAACCGGGAACTACGTTGAAGTCGCCGAGGGCGGCCACAGGTTCTGGGTGAACCTAGAAGATCACTTGGACGCCGGCCTCTTTCTCGATCACCGCAAGACGCGCGCCCGCGTGCAGCAAGAAGCTTCGGGCAAAGATTTTTTGAATCTCTATGCCTACACCGGGTCGTTTACGGTTTACGCGGCCGCCGGAGGTGCCAAGTCGACCTGCACCGTCGACACCAACCGCGGCTACTTGGAGTGGGCGGAGGAGAATTTAATTTTGAATAGCCTCGCCGGACCGAAACACCACTTCGTCCGCGACGACGTGTTCGAGTTCCTGCATAACGATCGCAATACTTACGATCTGATCGTATGCGATCCGCCGACGCGTTCAGTGCAGCAGGCCGCGGGTAGAAACTTCGACGTACAGCGCGATCACGTGGCGTTACTTAAATTGGTGGCGACCCACCTTCGCCCGGGCGGCACCGCCTACTTCTCAACCAACTACCGCAACTTCAACTTCGTGGGGCTCCCCCTCGAAGAGTTGGGGATGCGCGTGACGGAAATCACCAAAGAAACAATCGCCCCCGACTTCGAACGCCAGCCCAGCCACCGCTGCTGGAAGATCAAAAAAAACTAAAAGTTGGGGAGGAGTCGTTCCCAGAACGAGCGGGGGACGCTGCGCATGGCCCAGAAGAAGATGGCGCCGAACGCTAGTGGGCGTAGCAAGTACAGCCACATCGTTTCCGCGTTTCTTTCGCCGCTGAAGTAGAAGAAGCCCGCTTGGAAGGCTAGTGCGATTAAAAACCACGCCGAGGTCAGATCGCGCAGGATGAGGCGCCACTTCGGTGAGCCCTCTGTGTGCATTACCGGTTTCGGAAATTTCTCACTCCACTCCCGGATTTTCGCTTCGTACTTTTGCTCGAACCCGAGCCGCCGCCACGCGGCCGCGCCGAGGACAATCGCGAGGATGACCTTAAACACCACCGCCGCCCCTAATATCCACCACTCCACCTGCTGGGGCAGCGAAAGAACCTGGGCGACCTCGAGCCAAGTTTTCTGCAATCCAGTAAACAGCGCCTTGCCAAAGAGCAGGTACGCTACGAGTACCGGCTGCACAATTCCCCACAGCGAAAGCAACGCCATGCCCAACGTGACTCCAAAAAGAGTGCGACCGAAGGCGAAAATTCCTGCGGCGTACAAACTACCCTGCACCGAAATCGCGAGCATCGGCGTAAGACGCTTTCCCGCTGGCGACAGCGCCTTGAAGAAGGCCGCGACCAGGGAAATCCGATTTGCCCGCCCCGCCGCTTCCGTACGAGTGCCCTCATTCCGACACGCCAAAGTCAGTAAAACGCCCTGGTTTAACGACAAAGCGTGGCCTCCCAGGGGCACTTTCATGACGTGCAAAAAGCTTCCGAACGCGATTTCGGAGAGCGCCAAGAGCGCGGCGTAATGGGAAACGATGGGGTCCATGGCGACTAGAGGTACCCCGGAGAGGCCAATCAAATCAAGGGTTTACCCAGTGATTTTTTGAGTAGAAGGACGCCACATTTGCCCCACGTTTGTTTGGTAACCTAGCGTAATCATAACGAATAGGAGTCCGGAATGAACGGGATGAGAATCAAGAGTCACAAACCTCTGTTTTCGAAGACCAACCTGCCGCGTCCGGAGCGCTTAGTGCGCTACACCCCCCTCGGGGCGATTCGTCTTTTACCGCCGGTGAACGCGACCACCCCGTTCGTGGCCAAAGCAACCACGCCCGTGACGACGCCAAAAAAGCGCGCGGCGAAAACGGCGGCGTCCCAAAAGGCTACCGCGACCAAACGCACCGTCCGCAATAGTAAGAAGAACGCGAAATAATTTCTTTAGGCCTAGTTGAGGATAAAGCGGAAGTCCGAAAGGGCTCCCGCTTTTTTTGTTTAAGCGTTAGGATCTTGATCACTCCATGGAAACCACAACGCGCCGCTGGCTTTGGCTCGCCTTAACCCTCTTCTGCGTCTTTTCGGTTCTTAGGCAGGGACGAATGGACGTGCGCCTTGCGAATGCGATTAGCGACGATCACGTCGTGGTCCTTGCGAACTTCTGTAAAGAGCCGCAAAAGTGGGAGAAGGATACAATCGCCGTCACCGGCCCATTTTTTCTAAAGGCGAGTATCGTTACCAACGTGACGTGCTTTGTCGCCAAGCGAGGAATCCCCGCGTGGTTCATGGCCGGGCTTATCGTGTGGTTTCAAAACGTCGGCATGGGACTCGCGTTGCTCCTGCTGTGTCGCATTCTAAATCCGCGGCCGGAATTTTTCATTCCCATGGCGTTGGCCACGTACCTTTCTCAACCCTGGGTCGCCAATCTGGCCTACTACCCTTCGGTCTTTCACTCGCCGTATCCGGGGCATTTTGTCCACGCCCTGCTCATGTTTGCGGTCGTCGCCTTTTTGCGATCACCGCGGATATGGTTTCCGCTTATCCTCGGCGTTTCGGCGTTGGTGCATCCGACGCAAACGTTGCACCTGCTCGCGATTACTTCGATTGCCCTACTGATCGACCGGCCCGGCAAAGCTGCGCTATTAAACCATTTTGTCGTCGTCGGTATCGTCGCCCTGATTGCGGTGGTTCCCAACGTCTTGATAACTTCGGGGCCGCGCCTTTCCAACGAAGCCATGTTGCCCACTCTGCTGGCCAATCCCCACTTAGTACCGTGGACGGTAAACAGTGTTTGGGCGTTCGGACTTCCTA
>JAYUBV010000401.1:0-1473 GCA_043740655.1 Pseudomonadota bacterium
TAAGCGATCGCGCGGCGGCCAGAATGTACCGCATTCCTTCTAGCGCGTGACGTTCGAACCCTTGTAGATCCAATTTGACGAACCTCACGTCGGCCGGGCAAAGGCCCATATCTTCCACCAAGCTATCCAGCGTGCGCACGCAAACGGGTTGCGTGTCGGGTCCCGAAGTAGGCTGACCGGGCACCAGCAGTTGGTCATCCCCGCGGTGGTACCGGTGGACCAGCAGCGCGCCTTGTCGGTTGCTCTCACCCAGAGCCACGGGCAGGCAATGCGCGCTATCGAACTGGGAGAGACCACCGACCAGCGACTGGAAACAAGTGGGCTCCGGCTCGATGCTCAGCAGTGCGCATTCGGGAGATAGCGCGCGCACGAGCTCTTTGGAAATAACTCCGAAGTTGGCCCCCGCGTCGACCAGGTGTCCGCCGCGAAGCTGGTCGTGATTGCGGCGTACCCAGCGAAGTACCCCTCCGTCGAAAAGGTATTTATACGCGGGATAGAGTGTCTCGTAGGCGCGGCGGTATCCCGGAAACGCATCGAACTGCGTCCAGTGCGCGAGCTCGGCGGCGCGAACGAGTAATCTCGTCACCGTCCCGTGTCCCACCACGTTCATTCGCTCCATGGTTACGTATCGACGGATTGACCGGGAATTATGAGAAAAAAAACATTATTGTTGCCGCGACGCGCCGGCCGATAAGTCTTTACCTGCGCCCGTTGCGGAAAGACGACGCACACCGTTTTCTTCGGTCATAATGAGCCCAGGAGCCATCGTGAAAACTGTCTGGGTACTTTTGATTTTGGTCCTACTGGGGTTGGGCGTCTTTTTTTTCGGGGAAAACGTTTACGTCGGATTAGTCGAGGGAGGCGTTTACCTAAGACGTCAGCTCATTGTAGAAGCCCACTCCCAGCAGGCCCGCCAAGAACACTTAAAACAGCGTGAGCATCGCGACGCCGAGGCAGCCGAAGAACGGCGCCAAATCGCCGAAGCGGTCGCGGCCCTGCGCGCCGCCACGCCCGCGCCCGATCGGGTATTGCCCGACCGCGCGAAACCGGCCCCCGCCGCCTGGAAAACGGTAACCCAAGACGGACTTACCTTTTCACTTCCCCCCGAGTCGGACTCGTTACTTGTTTTGCCCTTCGCCCCAGAGACGAAAAAATTTTTCCGAGGGACTGAGACGAAAATTCCGTTCACCGCGGGAAAACGCACCGTGGACCTTCGCGCCTACCTTCGGGAGAACCGCCGGATTACGCGAAACCTTGTGGAATGGGAGCGCTGGGCAGTGGACGCGGCCACTCCGGGCTGGGCGGGAAAGGATGACTCTTCAATCTCCTTTGATGATGCCACCGCGGTGAAAGACACTTTCCGCGTAGGTGAGATCCCCGTGCTGCACTTAAAGGGAAGAATGGTAAACGAATCGGGAGGCAGCATTTCCTACACCGCCATAGAAAGCTACGCGATTAAGACTCCCAACGATC
>JAYUBV010000402.1:0-5096 GCA_043740655.1 Pseudomonadota bacterium
GCTTCAAGCTTCTTCTTGATTTCCTCGGCTTCCTTCTTGCTCACGCCCTCTTTCAAGGTTTTCGGAGCGCCTTCCACGAGGTCCTTGGCTTCTTTCAAGCCAAGAGTCGTGAATCCACGGATTTCTTTAATGACTTGCACCTTCTGGGGGCCGCCATCCGTCAAAACTATGTCAAACGCCGTTTTCTCTTCAACGGGGGCCGCAGCGGCCGCACCGGCACCGGCTCCAGCAACCGCGATAGGCGCGGCAGCGCTGACACCATAACGGGTCTCGAACTTCTTGATGAACTCAGAAATGGTCAACAGGTTCGCACCGTCGAAAAACTCAAATACCTGCTCTTCACTGACTGGCATGGACTACTCCTCTTATTAAAAAAAATTAACCTTGGTTTTCTTTCTCTTTTTTAGCCTTTAGGTCGCCCAGCACGTATCCCATGCGTTGGGGCGCATCCTTAAGAGCATAAAGAAAATTGGTCGGGGCCGCTTTGAGCGTCCACAGGAACATAACGTAAAGTTCGTTACGGCCCGGCAATTTCGACATTGCCGTAAACTGTTTGTCGGACATTACCTGGCCCATCGCGGCGCCAGACTTGACCTTCACATCAAAATTCTCTTTTGCAGACCATTCGGCAATCGCTTTAGCCGTAATGACCGCATCACCATCGCCGTACACCACTAAAGTGGGGCCAACGAGATGCTCGCCAACCGCCGCAAACGGCGTCTTGTCGAACACGCGCTTGGCCAAGGTGTTCTTCACAACCTTGACCCGGATGCTCTGCTTCGCCAAGCTAAGGCGAAACGACGTCATCTGCTCTACGGTGAGCTTATTGAAAGAAAGGATCGCAAAGGCTTGTGCCGTTTCAATCCCACCTGAAAATTCAGAGACAAAAGTCTCTTTCTGAGCCCGGTTCAACGCAAACTCCCCGAAATGTAAACAAACATTTAAAGCCTCAAATAATTTAGCCGTCAAGCCCTTTAAACGGCTTGAGAGCTGTTCACCAACGCCACGGAATCCAAGATGATTCCAGGTCCCATCGTAGGCGCAATCGCTACCTTACGAACGTAGACACCTTTCGACGTCGCCGGCTTAGCCTTTAACACCGCATCAAAGAAAACGGTGAAGTTCTCTTTCAGCTTCTGAGGGCCGAACGACTTCTTACCGATGATCGCGTGTAGTACGCCGGCCTTTTCGACCTTGTACTCAATCTTTCCGAGCTTTTGCTCCTTCACGGACTTGCCGATTTCAGTCGTCACGGTGCCGGTCTTTTTGTTCGGCATGAGTCCCTTGGGGCCCAAGATCTTCGCGAGTTTCGTAAGGTCCTTGAGCGACTCAGGGGTCGTCAGCAGGCGGTCGAAGTCCAGCCAGCCGCCAGCAATCTTTTCGATGATGTCGTCGTTACCGACGTGGTCGGCACCGGCTTCGCGAGCTTCGCGTTCGGCATCCCCGCGGACAACGCAGGCGACGCGCACGGGTTTACCCAATCCGTTCGGAAGGGTGGTAGCGCCACGGACCATCTGGTCCGACTGCTTCGGATCGACACCGAGGTTGATGCAAACCTCAATCGACTCATCAAATTTACGGTTTTGGAAGGAATCGACGATGCCGAGCGCTTCGTCGAGAGAGTACTTCTTACCAGCTTCTACCTTGGCCGCATTGGCGCGGTAGATCTTTCCTGCACTTTGTTTCACTGCTCACCTCAATCGGGTCCAGACGGCTTATTAGGCCTCCCCGAGATATAACAATTACATTCCCGAAACTTCGAGCCCCATGCTACGGGCAGTGCCCGCAACTTGGCTCATGGCCGAGACCAAATTGATCGTGTTCAAATCCGGCATCTTGGTCTTCGCAATTTCTTCGACCTGGGCCTTCGTGACGGTTCCCACTTTGTTTTTATTGGGAATGCCCGAGCCCTTTTCGATCTTGGCGGCTTTTTTCAGCAGCTCGGAGACCGGAGGGGTCTTCGTAATGAACGTAAATGAGCGATCGGCGAAGATGCTGATTACGACCGGGATGACCATTCCGCCAGCATTCTGAGTGCGGGCGTTGAAGGACTTACAAAACTCCATGATGTTGACGCCGTGCTGACCGAGCGCGGGACCAACCGGGGGCGAAGGATTCGCTTTCCCACCGGGGATCTGCAACTTCACCATTGCGGTTAACTTTTTCATTTCTACTACTCCTCAAAAATCCTACGGGTCCGCAAAACGAACCAAACTTAGTTCTTCTCAACCTGGACGAAATCGAGTTCCACCGGGGTCGAACGGCCGAAGATGCTCACCATCACGCGCAGTTTGCCCTTATCCGGCTTAACTTCTTCCACAACACCGTTGAAGTTCACGAACGGTCCATCGATTACGCGGACGCTCTCGCCTTCTTCAAACTGAACCTTGGGGCGCGGTTTGAGCGTGCCTTCGGTCATCTGGTTCGTGATGCGCGCCACTTCTTCCTCCGGAACCGGGGGAGGGGTCAACGCATTTCCTACGAATCCGGTAATTTTCGGTGTGCTTTTTACCAAATGCCAGGTGTTGTCATTCAAAATCATTCTCACCAGCATGTAGCCAGGAAAGAATTTACGGCTCGTGGTCTTCTTTTCACCACGAACGAGCTCAATCACGTTTTCAGACGGGATCAGCACCTCGGCGAACATCTTTTCCATCTTTTGCTGACGGACGCGTTCTTTGAGGGCCAAACGAGCCTTCTGCTCGAAACCGCTATAGGTGTGAACGACGTACCAACGGACCTCTTCGCCCGACGCCGTACCGATAGTCTGCACTTCGGCGTTCGGAGAGCTGACGATATTGGTTTCTTCCGCTTTGGACGTTTCCGTTGCCGGCGGGGTTCCCGATTCCGAGTTTTGATTGTTTTCCGTGCTCATGTTCTTCCAAAACCTTAAGTGTGAAGAAGGTACGTAATGACCTTACCCCAAATGAGATCGAATCCAGCCAGAATGAAGCTGGCGATCGCAATGCAAATGATTACTACCGTGGTCGACTTAACGACGTCGTCCCGGGTGGGCCACGTGACCTTCTTCAGCTCGCTGACCACTTCGTCCATTACCGTATTGACCTTAGGGTTACGGAACAAAAAGCCGAATAGTATGGCGCCCAAAATAACGGGCAGCAGTTCACGAAGAGTGGTTACCGCTGCATAGCGGCGAATGGCGTAGAAGGTGTGGTACAGCCAGTCCAAAAATGACCGGGACAGGAACCATAGCACCGCGCTACAGACCATATAGAACGCCAAGATGATTTTCCGATTGTCCATGATTGCGGGACACTCTGCCCCAGGGTCTAAAAAAATTCAAGAAAATGAATGGGTAATCGCCTAATTTCCCGCGGGATTGAGGCTCTCCCCATGCGGGAGAGCCTCCTGAAATGGCCTAAAACGAAGGTCTAAACTCAGTTTTCCGTAGGGTCGGACTCCGTTTGCTGCCACTGAGGATGGCACGTTCGGACTGCGAAAGTGTGCGATCCTTTAGCCGAAAGTAGCTCTTTGGCACAGAACAGCCGGGCGCTGTCGCCTCCCAAACCACACAGGCGACGGGCGCCTTCGTGGGAGAAGTTCAATGTTAATGCGTCGCGGGCACAGCTGGCGGTGCGCATCGTTCCCCAGCTACGGCACGTGCGACGGGCCCCTTCATGGTTGAACCCTCGCTGGAGCAGGTCGCCGGCGCAAGCGGCGGTTTCGGACGTTGCGCCCAAAGAACAAAGGCGGATGGCCCCCGTGTGGTTGTAGTTCAGCGCCAGCGCCTGCCGGGCGCAGTCGACCACTTTCTGACTCGGATAGTACTTACAAAGGCGCGTAGTACCGTGCTCCGAGAAGTTAAGCTGCAAAGCGCCCTTGGCGCAAAGCAAACTGTCTCCCGCGAATGCGGAACCCGCGACGAACAAAAAACCAACGAAAACTTTTTTCATGAATGTCCCCTCCATATGAGGTCCACGAATATAGAACTCGTCGCGCGCGTCAAACCTTTAAGGCTGAAGCGCTAACGTTTGCCGGCACGCGAAGGGCGCTCACGCTCACGTTCACCTGGGGCTCGCCAAGTTCCGATCGTGTTGGCACTATGGTCGGATCGTGTCCAAGGCAAAACTTGAATTGAAAAAGCTCGGTGGGCCAAAAAGTGCCAAGGGTGACTGCGTGGCTTACGTCACGTTGGCGCGCCCCGATGTGTCCAACGCGATGGACGGCGAGATGATCGCGGAGCTTACCGCTGCCTTTGGGCAAGTGCAGGTGCTGGGCCTATCGTGCCGCGCCCTGGTCCTGAGGGGCGAGGGGAAAAATTTTTGCGCCGGGGCGGATCTGGAGTGGATGAAGCGCTCGAAGGATCTGTCGCTCGAGGAGAATCGCCAGGAGGCGCAGGCGCTGTCGCGGCTGTTTCATTCCCTATACGAGCTGGAAGCCCCGACCATCGCGGTGGTGCACGGGGCCGCTTACGGTGGAGCCGTGGGGTTAGCCGCCTGCTGCGATTACGTCGTGGCCGAAGAGAAGGCGCGCTTTTGTCTAAGCGAAGTAAAAGTGGGGCTGGTAGCCGCGGTCATCCTGCCGTTCCTGCACTTGAAGATTCACCCAGGCTATCTCCGGCGGTTTGTGCTGGGGGCCACGGTGTTCGACGCCGAAGAGGGGCGCCACGCGGGATTGGTTCAGGTCGTGGATTACGACGGTGATTTAGAAAAAGTTTGGAAAGCGGAACTCAACGCCGTTTTGGCCGGGGAGCCACACGTGCAGCGGGCATTCAAAAAGAATCACCGCCAGCTACTGGAACGGGACGCGGCCTGGTGGAAAGAGCAAAGCCGCATCGGCGTTGAAACCATCGCGGCGGCGCGGGTGTCGCCGACGGGACAAGAAGGAATTGCCGCCTTCTTCGAGAAGCGAAAGCCAGAGTGGGCGATTTTGGCAGAGGAAAAGCCATGAAACAGGAATCTAAAGAGATTGATCCGCGGATAGAAAATCGCCGGGCGATGACGGCGCTGCTCGAGCGGCTGGGTGGAGCCCTCCGCACGGCGGTGGCCGGGGGCGGAGAGAAGTACAACGAGCGCCACCTAAAACGCGGGAAGCTGTTACCGCGCGAACGCATCGAACGGCTGCTCGATCCCGGC
>JAYUBV010000403.1:0-5083 GCA_043740655.1 Pseudomonadota bacterium
GTACTGCCCGTGGTGCCCTGGTCGATTGCCAAAATGTAACGCTGCATGGGGCGTACTGTAGGGGCCGTTCTTTCCCTTTTCAAGTTGCACCAGTCCCAAGTGGGATAGAAAGTGAAGTTAGTTACGTTGACGATCAAAGGAACCATGATGCCCAGGAGCACAGGGTTTTTGGTGTCCCGTCTGAAGGCCATCACGATTCCCGCGATACCAAAAGCGGTCATGTAGAACGTCGGGGACTGAAACCAGAGTAGGTAGGACGTGTCACTTAGGGACGACCAAAACTCTCCGCCAAAGAAAGTGTCTTGGAAACTGCCGACGAAGGCGTTCTTGATTCCGTTGGAAAATGAATTGACGCGAATACAGTCGCGAATGAGCAGGAACAGCCATGGAGACAGGCCTAACAACGCGGCTCCGCCGCATGCCGGAATGACCCTTTTGAAATCCTTGTCGCGTTTGGCGATGAGTACGCCGGTAGCCAGCACGCCTAGACAGACAAACCCCATCTGCACGTGGTTGAACACTCCGAGACCGGCGATTCCGCAAAGGTAGTACAGCCACTTTCGTTCGTCGGTGCGCTCGAGCCGGGTCCAGCAGTAAAGGCAGAGGGTCATGATGAAAGAACTAGCCGCGTAGTTTTCGACTACCGTACTGTGCCACCACATCGAATGGCAGACCATGAGGAGCAAGGATCCCATTACCGCCGTGGGGATCGACCCCACGTAGGTCAGCAGCAGAAAGTAGAATGTCATCAGGGTGAGGCTGCCGTAGAGAACGGACACAAGAGTGGCGCGAACCGCTAGTTCCTTAACCGGTATCAGCGCATTCAAAATTACGCCGGTGGCCACCGTCATGGGGTGGTTGTTTACGTGCGACTCTAATCCGCCCCGCTGGATGTCGTTCACCAGCAGCGCCGTGTCGCCGAATCCAATTTTCTGAGCCATCGTCGCTAGGAAGAAAAGCGGCGGAATGATTAAAAAGCCGTAACGCTTTATGAGGATCTTTGTGTTTTCGGTCATGAGGTTCCCGCCTATAGGGTCTCATGAAGAGACCCTAAATCTTATCGGCAAGTTCCTGAATATTTTCGATGGGAAGAAGCTCTAAATGAGAGCTTTCAATCTCTTTCGTAATGCGAAGCGGCAAAACTGCCCGCTTAAAGCCGATGCGCGCCGCTTCCTTAATCCGGTCGGCGGCCCGTGGGACGCTGCGAATTTCGCCGCCCAGGCCAATTTCCCCAAGGAAAATAGTTTTTCCGTCTACGGGCTGTCCGCGGAAGCTGGAGATTAGCGCCGCCGCTACCGCTAGGTCGCAGGCCGTCTCGCTAGCCCGGATGCCGCCGGCCACGTTCACGAAGATGTCTTGGTCGAAGAGACGGAAGCCGCCGCGCTTTTCCAAAATAGCGATGAGCAGAGCCACCCGGTTTGGGTCGAGGCCAATCGTGGTGCGGCGTGGCATGGGCATGGCGGACTGGGAGACGAGCGCCTGAATCTCGATCAGGATCGAACGCGACCCTTCCAATGTGGCGACAATCGCCGAACCCGAAGCCCCTTCGGGCCTTTCAGAAAGAAAGAGCGCCGAGGGGTTCGTCACTTCAATCATCCCCCTCCCCGTCATTTCGAATAAACCGATCTCGTGCGTGGAACCAAAACGGTTTTTGATCGATCGCAACAAACGCAGCGACTGAGAAGGCGTGCTCTCGAAATACAGCACGGCATCCACCATGTGTTCCAAAAGTTTGGGTCCGGCGATCGAGCCTTCTTTAGTCACGTGGCCGACGAGAAACGCCGCCATGTTGCTGCCCTTACACCAGTTCACGATGCGGAACGTACACTCGCGCAGCTGCCCTACGCTGCCGGGCTGCGAATCCATGGCCGAAGAAAAAGTAGTTTGGATAGAATCCAAAATCAGCACGCGCGGCTTAATCGCCTCAACGTGCTTATGAATTGTTTCGAGATCCGTCGCCGACAACACGAGCAGTTTGTCCGACTCGACCCCCACGCGCACCGATCGCAACGCGATTTGCGATGTGGACTCCTCGCCGGTCACGTAAAGCACGGTCTCTCCGCGGCGGGCGTACTGCTCCGCCACCTGCAGCAGCAGCGTGGACTTTCCGATCCCGGGCTCGCCGCCCAAAAGGATGACTGAGCCCGGCACCAACCCGCCCCCCAAAACGTTATCCAATTCCTTCAGCTCCGAGCTCATGCGCGGGAAATCTTCGGCGGAGATTTCGGTGATTGGACGCGGAGCGTCTGACTCCTTGAAGAGTGTAGTAGTGCCCTTCTTGGCCCCTTTCACGACCTTCTCTTCCACCAAGCTGTTCCAGCTGTCGCAGCCCGAGCAGCGGCCCTGCCATTTTCCAAAGTCTTGGCCGCAACTCTGACAGAAAAATCGGGTAGAAGTTTTCATTGAAAGCCACCCCAACGGCTTTGCGATTTTCTGTCAAGCCACGGAGGCGCGCGTACACGAAACCGTCAAAAAATGAGCGTTGTTTTTTTCTTCCAGATCAATAAACTAAAAGTAAGGGTAAACGTTCAAAACGTCCTGCCCCCAATCACCTTCACAATTCAACGGTCCACAGCCTCCAGTCCTGGACCGACCCCCTTAACAATCTAGGCAACCACCACACTATGCAGACGATTAAATCGGAGCTTCTCGAGCTTCTGCGTCGCAACGATCTCCTCCGGGCCGCCCTGCTTGTGGGCAAGGTCCAAGACACCAACTTCTCCATCGACTACCATTTCGAAAAGATCATGGAAATTGCGGCGCAGGTTTGGCATCGCTGTGCCCGCACGGAAGATGTCGTACTCAAGGCCAAAGAGATACGCCGCGCGCTCTTTCACGACTTCAACCTCATTGGGAAAAGCGAGAAAGAGAAGAACGTAATCGACGATCCAAATCGCTATTACATGCATTCGGTACTCGATAAAAAGACGGGCAGCCCGTTGGCGGTCGCGATCCTTTACTCCATCCTGGCGGACCAGGTTGGCCTAAAGCACGAGTGCCTGGCGATGCCGACGTACTACTTAATTAAGATTACCGACGTAACCGGCGATATTTTCATCGATCCTTACGATAACGGCCGCTTCCTAAACGCTGACGAGTTCCAAAAGAAAATGCGTTTGGCGATCCACCGTAGCAAGATGTTGCAGTCAAGTTTGTTCGAGCGCGTGACGGCGTACCAGCTCATCGCCCGTCTCGTGCAGCAGCTGAAGCACATCTACATTCTGAAAAGCAAAGCGCCAGAAGCGCTGCGCGCCGTGGAGTTGCTGACCGGACTTTTCCCCCAGTCGCCCGAGCTCACACGCGATCGCGGTATCCTCTACTGCGAGATCGAATACTTCTCCAAAGCCGCCGAAGATCTGAAGTTCTACCTTTCCCAGCGCCCCAACGCGAGCGACGTCAATGAGATCAAAAAACTAGCGAGCATGCTCAAGGGCTGCCGCGAGATAATGAACTAAAGTTAGGGTTGGTAGACGGCGACTTTAGTCTGCGAACTGAAGACTTCCGGCGTCCGTTGGAGTTCCAAGAAGAAATCCCGCAGCGACGGGCGGTTTAAAAGATTTTTGATCGAGAAGCCGGTGTAACCGTGTCCTACCTTACCCCCCGTAAGCAGTACTCGGCTCTCCGCCTGCGCGCTGCTGCCCAATGAGCGCAACAGCACCTCAATTCTTTCCGACGGAACGTAATTGGGCCACCAGGCGTTGCTCAAATCGACGATGCTCATCGGAATACCGGCTTCACGAAACCGACTCGTCAAATCCCGCACCGATTTTCCATCGCGCAAATCCAAACGCGTGACCGCAATTTTCCCATCCTTTGCCATCGTGTGGAGGCGTTTGAAATTAGCGTCGTTAAAAAAGTAGTTCGAGCCGTCGTTTTCGGTGTGCAGATCTTTGAAGCTGTCCTGGTAAAGATCCTGCCGAACCCACTTGGTCCACCATTCGAAGGCACGGGCCATCGGGTCCGCATTCTCTCCGACGTGCAAACGACCGAGCAGAGCGGTCTGGGGCTTTTTTTTATCCGCGCGTTTGGCCTTTTCAATCTTATCCTGAAGTCTGAATAACCCGCCGAGCTGCGCCGTGACCCCTAGCTCTTTCGCGCGCGCTTTCCATTCAGGTAGGCCCGCCGTCATGCGCAAAGCCCAGTAGTCCTGGCGTGAGGTCGACGCTTTGAGCAACCCGAGGTTCAGTGCGTTGTACATCACCACGTACGGATCGTAGTCGACCAGCAAGAGGTGAGTGGGTCGCTTAGCGAGGAGCAGGCCGCGGCTAGCGCGATCGAAACCACCGACGCTCAGGTAAATACCTTCGATCGCCCCCTCAAGAACCGGTAACGCTTGAGCGGGTTCCGGATCGCTGGAGACTAGTTCGTGCGCCTTGGGCAAACGTTGAAACTCCAGAAGTTCCGGTAAGGCTTTTTCTGGATTGGTGGACTCGAGCGGAATTCTGGGGAATGAACCGAGTGAAGCAACGGGCGGCGTGAAGCCCCGGGCACACGTCCCCGCCACCAGTAGTACTAGGGACAGCTGATGCAGGGGCTTTAGCACGACTCTATTTTACGGTCTCCCGAACCTTGGCGACAATGCGTTTAGCGGAAAGGCCGTACTTTTCGTACAGCTCGGCCGGATCGCCGGACTCGCCGTAAGTGTCTTGCACGCCGATTCGTACCAGCTTGCAGCTCATGCCTTCTTCCGCCATCACTTCCGCGATGGCGGTACCCAAACCACCCACCACGTTGTGATCTTCTACGGTGAAGAGGTAACGGCACTGTTTGCCAATGCTGCGGATCAACGCTCGGTCGATGGGCTTAATCGTATGCATGTCGATTACCCACGGGCTGAACTCGGTGAGCTCTTCCGAAGCCTTCAACGCCTCGTTCACGCCCGCCCCCGTTCCGACGATTGCAAAATCCTTACCCTCTTTCACGAGGATACCGCGTCCCATTTGGAAAACGCTCGGCGAATTGTAAAGCATCGGCAATTTCTGACGGGTCAACCGCAGATAAACCGGCCCGTCGTGCTCAGCCGCGAAGCGAACCGCCGCTTGCGTGGTGGCGTCGTCGGACGGGTTAATGATGGTGATGCCGG
>JAYUBV010000404.1:0-5072 GCA_043740655.1 Pseudomonadota bacterium
CAACCGCTATGAGCCGCTCGGTATTCCTTATCGCGGGCGAGGCATCGGGAGATCTGCACGCTTCGCATTTAATTCGCGAGCTCAAGGCACGTGAGCCCGATTTACATTTTTACGGAGTGGGAGGCCCCCAGTGCCGCCGTGCCGGCATGGAAGTTCTGGTCGACGCCGATTCCTTGAGCGTGGTGGGATTATTCGAGCTTTGGCGCCAGGCGGATGAACTATTAAACGCCTACAAAAAAGTTCGTCGTCTCATCGAGCATCGCAATCCCGATATGGCGATCTTGCTCGATTTACCCGATTTTAATTTGAAGATGGCCCGTCATCTCAAGCGTCGGGGAATTCCGGTTACGTATTACATTTCGCCGCAGGTGTGGGCGTGGCGCAAGGGCCGTGTAAAAACGATTCGCAAGTACGTTGACCGTATGCTGGTTATCTACCCATTCGAGCGTGATTTCTATTTAGAGCACGGGGTAAAGGCTCAGTACGTGGGGAATCCACTCGCGAACTCCGTTCCTCTGCGCAAGGTAACGCGCACGCAAGAAGAGATCTCCCGCGCTCCGCGCATTGCGGTTTTGCCCGGCAGCCGTCGCGGAGAGCTTCGCTTGCACCGGGATCTATTACTTCAGACAATCGCGGAGATGAAAAAGAGGTACCCGCATGCGGAACTTCGTCTGCCCGTCGCCAGTTCGCTTCCGTACGAACTGGTCGCCGAGGCCTTCGCCGGGTGTCCGGTTTCGGTCGAAGACAAATCTCCCTACGAAATTTTGGAATGGGCCGACGTGGCGCTAGTCGCTTCGGGAACCGCCACCCTCGAAACGGCCCTCGTTGGGACGCCCTTCTGCATGTTCTACCGCCTGAGTCCTTTCACTGAAAATTTGGGCAAAGCGATCGGTGTTTTCCGTAAGAACGTGGGTTTGGTCAACATTCTGCTAGGCAAGGACTCGGTGGCCGAACATTGTTTCGACCAGGCCACTCTTGAAAACTGTGCCCGCACGCTGACCCGTTTAATTGAAGACGAGGGGGCGCGCCGTGGTCTGCGCGATGATTTTGCCGCGGTCAGGAGTCTGCTCGGCGATCGCAGTGCCACCGATGGGGCCGCCACGGCAATTCAAGCCGCGCTGTCATGAAACTTCCGCCGCTTCTGCTTTCTGTTTTTTGGATTCCCCTCTTTTTTCTTTCTTTGGTCTGGACCTTGCTAGCGGTGTTTCGCCGTTGGATCCCCACTCGTAGTTATTGCGCCGAAGTTCCGGTGATTTGCGTCGGTAACCTCTCGATGGGCGGCAGCGGAAAAACCCCGCTCGTGGCGGCGTTGGCCAAAGTCTTTGCAGTTCACCGTCCGGCCATCATCAGTCGCGGATATAAGGGCTTGAGCGAGAAAACGGGCGCTAGGGTGGAGCTTACGGCGGCCGACGGGGCCCGGCGTTATGGCGACGAGCCGTGGATGCTTGGTCACCAGACGGGAGTACCGGTCTACGTTGGAAAAGATCGCGCCAAGTCAGCGAAGCGCGCCGTGGCTGACGGGGCAGGAGTTCTACTTTTCGACGATGGCTTTCAAAATCGTGGTGTTCGCTACACCCTGTCGGTCCTGCTCCTCGGTGCCGACGCATACTGTTTTCCGCTGGGCAACCTGCGTGAATCACTTTCGGCCCGAAGCCGTGCTGACCTCGTCGTTAGCAAGGGGGATGACGCGGTGAAATCAAAGAACGAAGGGCTTTTCGACGCAACTGGAAAGACGGCAGAGATGCCGCCCGGCAAGTTTGGTGCCTTCTGCGGGGTGGGCCAACCGGAACCATTTTTTAAGCTCTTTCGCGACCAAAGTCGGCTCGCCTACGAAAGGTCCTTCGCGGACCATTACTGGTATACTGCCTCTGACCTAGAAGAGCTAAATCAAGCCGGTGAAACGCACGGGCTGGCGGGCTGGATTACCACCGAGAAAGATTGGTACCGGCTTCAGGAAGTCCGTGGCCAGATCCGTCTTCCTCTCTTTTGGTCGAGGTTGACCGCGGAACTAAGTCGCGATTTTCTCAAGCTTTTGGATGTTTTTGGGGATTTGAAGTGATTCGAGTTTTACTCACACCGCTAGCGTGGCTCTTGAATCTGCTGCCGCGCACCTTTTTACATAAACTGGGTGCTTTGGTCGGTGACTTCCTTTGCCGCACGTCCCCCGAACGGCTCGCCATCGCCAAGAGAAACTTAGAGGCCGCGTTGCCGGAGCTTTTGCCAGCGGAAGTAGAAAAAACGGCGCGAAACTCTTTTCGCCACCACGGACACTTCGTGATCGAAACGATCGCCTCGATCAGCTGGTCTGCCCAAGATCTGATCGAGAACGTCGATATCCGCGGCATGGAAGTCTTCGATGAGCTGCGGCGCCAGGGGAAGGGTGCGGTCATCCTCGGCAGCCATTTGGGGAACTGGGAAATATCCATTCTGAGTTTCGCCGCTCGCGGTATGCCGCTGGACATCGTGGTAAAGGAGTTTCCCTTCCGCCCGATGGAAACTTTTATGAAATGGTACCGCGGCCGCACCGGCGCCAAGGTGCTTTTGGAGTCTGTTCCGCCTACGGAATTCTGGCGGTCCTTCTCACGGGGACGCTTCGTTTGCTTCGTACTCGACCAGTACATGGGACCACCGATCGGAATTCCGGTGAAGTTTTTTGGGCGGGAAGCCGGCACGGCGGCGGGATTAGCGTTGCTTACCGAACGTAGCGACGTCGCGGTGGTGCCGGTACGTTGTTTCCGCGACGAAAGCGGACGCCTCGGCGCCCAGTTTTATCCACCGATCGAGTTCGGAGAATTGCCGGCCAAGCGGGTCGAACGCCTTTACCTAAGAACCCAAACCTACAACGACGCCATCGAGAGAAACGTGCGACTAGAACCTTCACAATGGACCTGGATTCATCGCCGCTGGAAGCCTTTTAACGGGACCTCCCGTTGGGTCATGTCTGCGCTGTTCGCTTTTTTCGTAACTGCATTCATGGGCTGCGCGAGCAGCGCCCAGCCAACCGAGACGGGCATCGCCATTCCACCGGATCCACAAATTTCGGTTCCCGAAGTCTTGGAAAAAGCCGAGACGACAGCGGGAGCCCCTCCAACCGCTGGGGATGCCGCGATGGCGCAAGGGATAGTGGCGCCGGCCCCCCCACCGGCTGTGGCTCCGGAAACTAAAAAGAAAAAACCGAAGACGAAAGTGGCCGCTGCTCCGGTGGCGGAGACGAAAAAGCTCCGGGCCAAAAGCTGGGACAAACTCCCCTTCGAAATGGGCGAGCAGATGGTGATCGAGGGAAGTTGGATGGGGCTGCCGGCGGGCCGCGCCACCCTCGAAGTGCGTCCGGGGCCCGAGATCACCGGCCGCAAAACGATGCTCCTGTGGGGGAACGCGTTGTCATCGCGGCTGGTGGACACTGTTCTGCACGTAGACAATACGCTTGAATCTTACGTCGATGCCTCCGGGATTTTTCCGTACAAGTTTTTGCTGCATATGGTGGAGACGTTCCAAACGAAAGAGACCCGTGTTTCCTTCGACCACAACAAAGAGAAGGCATACTACTGGGCAAAGCGCATTTCGAAGAAGATGGGAAATTCCGACGACGATCGCGTCGATGTTCTCACTCCCCTCACTCAAGATATGTGGAGCGCGCTCTACTACCTGCGTCTGCAAGACTACGAGATCGGCAAAAAAGTTCTCGTTCCCGTTTATGAAAACGGAAAGAACATGGTGGCCGAGCTGATCCCCGTCGCCAACGAATTAGTACGTACCAAAGCGGGCGTCTTTCAGGCCTGGAAGATCTTGCTGGAGCTGAAGCTGAACAACGTGTTACGTCCTTCCGGCGCAATGTACATTTGGGTTAGCGATGATTCAAAAAAGTACATCGTAAAGTTCGACATCAAATTAAATCTGGGTTCGCTGGCGGGAGAGCTGGTTTCGGTAAGGGAACGGAAGTGACGGTTTCGGCGGTACTCATCACGAAGAACGAAGCGCGGCATCTGGAAGGATGCTTAAAGAGCCTTTGGTTCTGTTCGGAGATTATCGTCGTTGACTCCGGTAGCACCGATGCGACGGTGGCCATCGCCGAACGAAATGGCGCCAAGGTCGTTTACCGCGATTGGACTAATTTCACCGAAATGAGAAGTTTCGCGCTCACCCTCGCAAATCACCGCTGGGTATTTTCGATAGATGCCGATGAACGGGTGTCTCCTGAGCTGGCGAAAGAAATTCAGTCTGCACTCGCCATTCCCGGTAACCAATCAGCCTTTTTGTTACCCCGTAAGACGTATCACCTCGGTCGGTGGATTGCGCACGGTGGCTGGTACCCAAACTACCTCATCCGTCTCTTCGATCGCACGCAAGGAGCTTGGACCGGCGGAGAGCTCCACGAGTATTGGAAAACCTCGGGCGCGGTCGGCACACTCCGCGTGCCCTTAGAGCATTTTTCCTTCACCGATTTGGCCGATCAGGTCGAGAGAAACAACCGTTACTCATCCCTCGGCGCCACCGTATTGAAAAAGAAGGGACAGGGCTTTTCGTTCCCCCGGATGATGGGTAAAACCATTTCAAAGTTTTTTGAGACGTACCTGTTAAAACGAGGGTTTTTGGATGGCTTGCCCGGACTCATCATCGCCGTTTCAGCCACCTATTCCGTCTTCCTCAAATGGGCAAAGCTTTGGGAAATGGAAAGAGTCCCGGGCCATGCCGAGAAGTGAAATGGAAAAGAAGTTACATTTTAAAAGAGGCTTCATCGTCGCGATCGACGGTCCCGCTGGCGCGGGAAAATCGACGGTCAGCCGCCAACTGGCGGAATCACTTGGCGGCGTCCTTCTGGATACCGGTGCAATGTACCGTTCGGTAGCCTACTTCGCCATTCAGGACGGCTCGAAGCTAGCTAAGGATTTGGGCAAAATCGCGAAATCTCTGGAATTCGAATACGAAAAAGAGACCGGTCTTATGACCATTAATGGGCTGGATTTAGGCGGAAAGATACGCTCCGAACAGGTAAGCGCCATGGCCTCGTCGGTTAGCCGCTTTAAAAGCGTTCGCTCCGCGCTCACGCGTCGTCAGCGCGTGCTTGGCAAAAA